>JANPDQ010000272.1:0-2369 GCA_031431575.1 Polaromonas sp. | reverse complement strand
ACTTGACGACCAAGGCTTTTACAAAATTGTTGACCGCAAAAAAGACATGATTCTGGTCAGTGGGTTCAACGTCTACCCGAACGAGATTGAAGACGTGGTCGGCAAGCTCGACGGCGTGATGGAATGCGCTTGCGTAGGCGTGGCGGATGAAAAATCTGGCGAAGCTGTCAAGCTGGTGATCGTCAAGAAAACTGAAAGCTTGACCGAGGCGCATGTGCGGGCGTTTTGCAAAGAGAACCTGACGGGTTACAAGCAGCCCAAAGTGGTGGAGTTCCGAGCAGAGCTGCCTAAAACCCCCGTCGGCAAAATTTTGCGCCGTGAGCTGCGCGACAAAAAGTAAAGCGACTTTGGCACGCAGAAAAAGGCAGCGCAAGCTGCCTTTTTTTATGGGCAAAATAGTTGGATGAAGAAGTTTGAAACTATTGCGATTTTGAGCGCGCTGGCCGAGGAGCAGCTCGGACTGATCGAACGCCTGCACATCGCGCAAAAAACCACCTATGCCAGCCGTGATTTTTGGCAGGGGCAATTGCACGGTCAAAGTGTTGTGCTGGCCCTGACGAAAGTTGGCAAGGTTGCAGCGGCCACCACCGCCACCACACTGATTGAGCGCTTTGGCACAGGCTGCATGGTGTTTACCGGCGTTGCTGGTGGGCTTGCACCAGGCGTAAATGTAGGCGACGTGGTGGTGGGGCACGAATTTATGCAACACGACATGGACGCCTCGCCTATTTTTAAGCGCTTTGAAGTGCCGCTGTATGGCACCACGCGTTTTGCCAGTGATGCGGTGCTTACCGCACAACTGGTGCAAGCCGCCCGCAGCGCGTTGGCCCAGCCCGAATTGCGCGGCCTGTACCCACAAGCTGCAATCCACAGTGGCCTTGTCGCCAGCGGTGACCGCTTTGTGTCCGGCGCCGCTGAGTCTAACGCCCTGCGTGCTGCACTGCTTGCCCACGGCCACTACGCGCTGGCGGTAGAAATGGAAGGTGCTGCAGTGGCCCAGGTCTGCGCTGACTACGGCTTGCCTTTTGCGGCTGTGCGCACCATTTCAGACCGTGCAGACGACACAGCGCATGTCGACTTCCCAAGTTTTATAGAACAAGTAGCGAGCAAATATGCTTTGAGTATCATTGAGAGATTCTTAAAAACGCTATAAAAATAGGAGCTGTTTACGCCTATATTTATTGCGCTACAGGCCAATACAGCTTAAAAAACGAACAAATAGGGTGGTTGGCGTGGCTCTTGACAAGACCCGCCTGCCTTGCCTGCCAAAATAATGCAATGCAATTTTTCAAAGATCTCAATGCAAGCGCATTTACTGCGGGCTTCGTCGCAGTGCTGGTGGGCTTTACCTCGTCGGTAGCGATTGTTTTTCAGGCGGCGCTGGCGTTCAACGCCACACCCGCCCAAATCGCATCGTGGATGTTTGCGCTTGGCATTGGCATGGGGCTGTGTACGGTCGTGCCATCGCTGTGGCTAAAAAAGCCCATCATGATTGCCTGGTCAACGCCGGGCGCTGCGGTACTGGCCACAGCGGGTTTGGCCGGCGGCTTCACCATGGCCGATGCGGTGGGTGCGTTCATGGTCAGTGCGGCGTTGATCACGCTGTTTGGCGTGACGGGCTGGTTTGAAAAACTGATGAATCGTATTCCCGTAGCCATTGCATCGGCGCTGCTGGCAGGTGTGCTGACACGCTTTGGTTTGCAAGGCTTTGCGGCAGCGCAAACGGCGTTGCCGCTGGTGCTTGTCATGCTGGGCGTGTACTTGTTGGGCCGTCGGGTAGCGCCGCGTTATGCAGTGGTCTTCACGCTGCTGGCCGGAATTGCATTTGCGGCCATGCGCGGCTCGCTGGCATGGTCTAGCGTCAATTTGGCGTTCAGCTTGCCGGTATTTGTCATGCCGCAGTTTTCGCTCAGTGCAGTAGTCAGTTTGGCGATTCCGCTGTTTGTGGTGACGATGGCTTCGCAAAATTTACCTGGCGTTGCGGCTATTCGCGCAACTGGCTATGAAGGTCAAATCCCGGTGTCCAAAGTCATCACCATGACGGGACTTGCCACGCTGGTGCTTGCACCGTTTGGCGCTTTCGCGCTCAATCTCAGTGCCATCACTGCAGCCATCGTGATGGGCAAGGAAGCGCACAGCGACCTAGATAAACGCTACACCGCAGCGGTGAGTTGCGGCGCGATTTATCTGGTCATTGGCGTGTGCGGTGCGGCTGTTACCAGCCTGCTGGCGGCTTTCCCCAAAGAGCTGGTGGCGGCCATTGCCGGGCTGGCGCTGCTGGGTACGATTGGCGCTGGGCTGGCCGCCGCAGTCAAAGACGAGTCACACCGGGAAGCGGCGTTGATCACCTTTTTGGTCACGTTGTCTGG
>JANPDQ010000271.1:0-8123 GCA_031431575.1 Polaromonas sp. | reverse complement strand
GCCTCGGCTGGCATCTACCAGCAAATCGTCGGGCGAATCAACCCACTGAACATCTGGCCCAAACTTGGCTTGGCCGCCCAGGTCAATGGTTAAGTGCACGCCCAGCCCGGCGGCTTCGGGCACGGGGTAGATCAGGCGGCTGAACGGTGACTTGCCAGCCAGCGTGAAGTAATTGCCTTTGGCCCAAAAGGTGTTCGGTACGTATTTGGCGTCCAGGCCTTTGATGCGGCTGGCGACTTGCGGCGCGTACAAACCAGCGGCGTTGATGACCGTGTTGGCAACCAGCTCAGTGCCATCAGCAGCTATTACTTCAATAGCTGTTTGCGCCCGTATTAATTGGGCTACAGCCGTATTTAACACTACAAAGCCACTTGCGTGCTCAATATCACCTTGCAGCGACAACATCAACGCATGGCTGTCAACAATGCCTGTGCTGGGCGAATGAATCGCAGCTACGCATTGAAGTTGCGGCTCCATCGCCAAGGCCTGTTCGCGGGTCAACAAAACCAGATCATGCACACCGTTTGCACCAGCTTTCGCGATGATGCTTTGCAGTTGCGCAAGCTGCGATTCGTGGGTGGCCACAATCAGTTTGCCGCATTGGCGGTGGCCTATGCCGCGCTGGGCGCAGTAGTCGTACAGCATGTGTTTGCCCTGCACACACAGCTGCGCTTTTAGCGAGCCTTGCGGGTAGTAAATACCAGCGTGCACCACCTCGCTGTTGCGCGCGCTAGTGCCTGTGCCAATGGCGTTCGCGGCTTCTAGCACCATCACTTCGCGCCCCTGCAAGGCCAAAGCACGGGCGACTGCTAAGCCGACCACTCCGGCACCAATGACGACGCAATCGACTTTGTCCAACCCGACTATTCCTTAAAGCTTGCGGGGATCGGTTTTTAGCAGCAGCTCAACCAGCAATTGCAAATGGGCTTTGAGCTGCGCAAAGCCCGGCCCAATTTCAAGCGTTTCTTCGTTCATGTACAGCTCGCGGTTGATCTCTAGTTGAATGCTGTGCCTCTGCGCTTGCGGGTCGCCATAGCGGCGCACAAGCTCGACGCCTTTGTACGGGTGGTTATACGCCACGCTGTAACCCAAGCCGCGCAAATACTCGCATACCAAGTTTGACAAAGCCGGGACGGCGGTTGTTCCGTCTCTATCGCCCACCACAAAATCAGCATGCTGCTCACCAGGAAAATCGGTTGCACAACTAGATGCCACTGCCGGCATTGAATGGCAATTGACGTGCACGCTAAAGCCGTGTGCAGCATGCGCCGCATCGATGGCGCACTTCACCGCCGCATGGTAGGGCTGCCAGCAGTTGGCAATACGCGCCCTGACTTCGGCCACGCTGAGTGAGCGGCTGTAAATCGGAAAGCCGTCGTCCGTGGTGCGCCAGATCAGGCCCTTGCCCAACCGCACTTTGGACATGATTTTTGGGTCAGTTTCGATGGCGCCAAGCCACGGCGCGTCCAGCAGCGACTCGTCAATTTCTGTGGTGTTGCGGTTCGTGTCCAGGTAGCTGCGCGGAAAAGTAGCTTCAACCCAATGCACACCCAGGCTGTTTGCAAAGTCATAGAGCTTTTCAACGTGTGTGTCCTCAGCCCGGCGCAACACGCTGCTGTCGCAGCTGTATAGAAAATCTGCTGGGTACAGCGTGCCGCTGTGCGGCGAGTCCAGTACCAGCGCAGTAATGCCGGGTAAAGCGTAAACCATTGAAGCCATTTGGGTAATTGTGCCCGCCTTCTCAGGCGAGCGGCCTGCTCGCTTGAGAAGCAACATAGTCGCCGGGTGCATCAATCCAGGCTTATCTTGGCAAACTTGGCAATACGCTGCATCTTGTCGATTTCTTTTTTTACCTGATTCGAAAAATCATCAGCCGAAGTGCCCGTAGCAAACAAGCCCAACGCTGCCAGCTTGTCGCGCACGGCTGGCTCTTTAAGCGATTTGACAACCGCGTCATTCATGCGCTGAACCGTCGCTGCTGGCGTGCCTGCGGGCGCAACCAAGCCAAACCACGATGGGTCGTTGTTTGAAAACAGCGCCAATTCGCCGTAGGTCGGTACGTTGGGCAATACATCGAGCCGCTTGCCCCACGACACAGCAATGGCGCGCAACTTGCCTGATTGAATAAATGGCAATGACGATGCCACCTGGTCAAAATACACATTGACCTGCCCCGCCACTACATCATTGAGCGCTGGCCCCGCGCCGCGGTACGGAATGTGAACCATGAACGTATTGGTTGTGCTTTTAAACAACTCGCCCCACATGTGGCCAATGGTGCCGTTACCGGGCGACGCAAAAGTCACTTTGCCCGGGTTGGCTTTGAGGTATTTGATGAGCTCGGCGAAATTGCTCGCTGGCAAGGCAGCGTTAACGACAAGCACACCCGGCGCCTTTACCAGCTCAGAGATTGCAGTGAAATCCTTGATCGGCTCGTAGGGCAATTTTTTATACACCGATGGGTTCACGCCGTGGGTTGACAACGTCGCCACGCCAAGCGTGAAGCCGTCGGGCGCGGCCTTGGCCACTTCAGCCATGCCGATGGAGCCGCCCGCGCCAGCGCGGTTTTCAACAATTACTGGCAGGCCAAGTGCGCGTGACATCGGCTCGGCCATGATGCGCGCAGTGATGTCGGTTGCGCCGCCAGGCGGAAACGGCACCACCAGCCGAAGCGGTTTTGACGTTTGCGCAAAAATCAGTCCTGAAGGCACTGATGCAAGTAGTGATGCTGCAGCGGTTGTCAGCAAGCTTTGGGTTAAATGGCGTCTGTTCATGTCGTCTCCACGTTGTTAATGTGGATTGATTGTGAAATTTAAAACCTTTTGTGACAAATGACCATTTAGACTAAGTTCATTCTATTTACGAATGAAAACAAATTTAAAGTCCCTGCCATGAAACGTCTGCAACCACCGATTCATCTGCTCAAAGCATTCACCACCACAGCGCGTTTTGCCAGCGTGTCACGGGCAAGTGAAGCCTTGCACTTGAGCCAAAGCGCCGTCAGCAAACAAATCAGCGAGCTTGAGCAAATGACGGGTGTGCTGCTGTTTGAGCGCATCCGCAAACGACTGGTATTGAGCGATGCAGGTGTGCGATACGAAGCCGCTATTCGGCCGCTGCTGGCTCAGCTTGAAGCCGCTACGCTGGAGCTGATCACCAGCGGCGACGGCGGCGGTTCGCTGCATGTGTCTACCCTGCCCACCTTCGGCGCGAAATGCCTGATTCCACGCTTGCCACAATTTCAAGCGGCGCACCCCCACATTGCGCTGCACTTTGTGCCGTATGTGCAAGGTTACGACTTTTCACGCGCAGACCTGGACTGCTCGATTTTGTTTGGCGATGGCCATTGGCCTGGAGCAATATCAGACTACATAGCAGGCCACGAGATGGTGCTGATTGCGCCGCCAACCGATGAATATGCGGGCATTACATCCGCACAGGACTTGTCAAACATGACGCTGTTGCACCATGTCAGCGTTCCACAAGCGTGGACACAGTGGGCGCGCGCGCACGACGTTGCCCAAATCAACACGCTTGCTGGCCCGCAACTGGACCAATTTCACAGCGTGATTCGGGCTGTTATGGCCGGCATGGGCGCAGCGCTGGTTCCGCAGTGCCTGGCCAAGGACGATATTGCATCGGGCAACGTTTCAACCCCACTGCCGATCGGCGGAGGTGGTGGGTATTTAAGCGACAAGGGTTACTACCTGTGCTACCCAGAAGCGCGCCGCCATGCACAAAGTCTGATGCATTTTCGTGCGTGGCTGTTGGCTGCGGTGTAGCCGGTCATGGGTTGCGCGCTGCACGCAAATTCACGCTTTGAAGCGAATTGCTACGTACCAAGTCCTACACAGCAGGCAAAGACTCGCCTACGGGAAAACCCTAATTCCACCCCTACAGTTAATGGTCCTTCCCGTGCTGCGCAGGCCCTTCGTGGAAAGCCAGTTTCGTGGGAAGTCATTTAAGTGTTAAACCAATTGAAGGATTTACCGTGAACAAAACTTTTTCCAGCAACTCACAGCGCCGCCCGAGCAGAGAGTTCGGCAACATCGTTAAGGCCTCAGCCCTGCTTGCAACTTCAGCACTGTTTGCTACCGCAATGGCACAAACCAGCACGTCTGGCAGCAACGCAGCTTCAGGCGGTTACTCCATGATGGCGCCCGGTTCGAGCTATATCGGCTTGAATGCTGGTCAATCGAAGTTTCGCAACGGCAACGGTCTCGGCGGCTTTCCTTCAGACAGCAAAGACAAAGGCTACGGCATTTACGGCGGCTCGTACTTTACGCCAAACTTTGGTCTGGAGCTGGGCTACACCGACCTGGGTGAAGCCACCCGCGCTGGCGGCAAAACCGAGGCAAAAGCCGGCAGCGCGAGCCTGATTGGCAAGCTGCCACTGAACGAATCGTTTAATTTACTTGCGAAAGTAGGCGCAACCTACAGCCAGGTCGATGTGTCTGCGCAGCCTGGCACAGGCATAGCAACCGGCCGCAAGTCTGGCTGGGGCCCGTCGTATGGCATTGGCGCTGAATACAACTTCACGCAAAACGTATCGGCTGTGCTGCAGTACGACGAATACCGCATGCCTTACCCAGGCGGCAGCAAAGAAAAGCTGAACAACACCAGCGTTGGAGTGCGTTACAGGTTCTAAATAGCGCGGGCCCAGCCCGAATCTGAACCGGCAATTTAAAAAACCCGCAGTGCCACTGGCCTGCGGGTTTTCTTGTATGCTATGAATTCACGAGCTTTTTGCGCTCGTTTTACAAAGGCTACAGGGCGTTTTCTTTGATTTTGCAAGGACACTGATTGTTCGGCCTGGGCGCTGTCGGTTATGGGTCAAAAATCAATTTTGAAATCTCTATCGCCTGCTTAGTTTTAATAAATCGCTTTGATCGCGCGAAAGTCACATTTCACGATTAGCATTAACCCTTAGTTTGATGCCGCCACACACGCGGCGTTTCACAAGACAAAACCATTTAACAAATTTCAAAGAAAGCAACCATGTCATTGATCAACACTTCCATCGTCCCATTCAAAACCACAGCCTACCAAAATCGCAAGTTCATTGAAGTCTCTGACGAATCGCTCAAGGGCAAATGGTCAGTTCTGATTTTCATGCCAGCCGCATTTACCTTCAATTGCCCAACTGAAGTCGAAGACGCGGCAGACAACTACGCAGAATTCCAAAAAGTTGGCGCTGAGGTTTATATCGTGACCACCGACACCCACTTTGCACACAAGGTTTGGCATGAGAACTCGCCCGCTGTCGGCAAGGCAAAGTTTCCACTGGTCGGAGACCCTACCCACGTGTTGTCCAAGGCGTTTGATGTGTACATTCCGGAAGAGGGCTTGGCACTGCGCGGCACGTTCATCATCAATCCTGAGGGCGTCATCAAAACCGCTGAAGTGCATTCCAACGAAATCGCCCGCGACGTGAAAGAAACCTTGCGCAAGCTCAAAGCAGCCCAGTACACCGCAGCCCACCCTGGCCAAGTGTGCCCTGCCAAGTGGAACGAAGGCGCAAAGACCATTGCACCGTCTATCGACCTGGTCGGCAAGATTTAATAGCCTGCCCGTTTAAGAGCCCGGGCGTGGTGCACAAGGTGTGCTGCTCCGGGCTTTTTTGTTGCTCCTCTTTTCAAAAACGCCACTGAAAGTTAACCCGCCATGCTAGACGAAGCCACCAAAGCCCAATTGAAAAGCTACCTCGAACGCGCGACCACTCCAATCGAAATCGTGGCCTCGCTGGACGACTCTGAGGCATCTGGCCAGATGCAATCGCTGCTCAAAGACGTGGCTGAATCATCTGCTTTGGTCACGGTTACTGAAAGCCGCGCAGACAACCTGCGCAAGCCATCGTTTAGCGTGAATCGCCCGAGCGAAAACACTGGCCCGCGCTTTGCTGGCCTGCCAATGGGGCACGAGTTCACGTCGCTCATTTTGGCGCTGCTGCAAACTGGCAGCTACCCGCCCAAGGTTGAGCCGGACGTGCTGGAGCAAATTCGCGCGTTAGAGGGTGATTTTGATTTTGAGGTGTATGTATCGCTGAGCTGCCACAGCTGCCCAGACGTGGTGCAGGCACTGAACCTGATGGCGATACAAAACCCCCGCATTCGCACCACCATGATTGATGGCTCGCTTTTTCAGGATGAAGTCAATGCACGCCAAATCATGGCTGTGCCTACGGTGTACTTGAACGGTACCGAATTCAACCAGGGCCGCATGAGCCTGGAAGAGATTTTGGCCAAAATTGACACCAGCGGTGTGGAGCGAGAAGCCAAAAAAATCGACGCCAAAGAGCCGTTTGACATGTTGATGGTTGGCGGTGGGCCGGCTGGAGCAGCAGCTGCCGTGTACGCGGCGCGCAAGGGCATTCGCACCGGTGTGGTCAGTGAGAATTTTGGCGGCCAAACGCTGGACACACTTGCCATTGAAAACTACATTTCAGTCAAAGAGACCGACGGGCCGAAATTTGCGCTGGCGCTTGAGCAACAGGTACGCGGCTACGACGTTGACATCATGAACATGCAGCGCGCCAAGCAGATTGTTTTGAACACTGGGCCTTCTAGCGACTTGATTGAAATCAAACTCGAAAGCGGCGCGACTTTAAAGAGCAAATCTGTCGTTATTTCTACCGGCGCTCGCTGGAGAAACATCAACGTACCAGGCGAACGCGAATTTAAAAACAAGGGCGTTGCGTACTGCCCACATTGCGACGGGCCACTGTTTAAAGGCAAGCACGTGGCGGTAATTGGCGGCGGCAATTCAGGCGTTGAAGCGGCGATCGACCTGGCCGGAGTGGTGGGCCACGTCACGCTGATTGAATACGACACCGCGCTGCGCGCCGACGCGATTTTGGTGCGCAAGCTGCACAGCCTGCCCAACGTCACGGTGATTACCAACGCACAAACCACCGAAATTACAGGTGTTGAAAAAGTCAACGCGCTGATCTACAAAGACCGCGCAACCGATGCTCTGCACACGGTAACGCTTGAAGGCGTGTTCATTCAAATTGGCCTGGTGCCCAACACCGACTGGCTCAAAGGCGTTGTGGACTTGAGCAAGCACGGCGAAATTATTGTGGACGCCAAAGGGCAAACCTCAGTGCCCGGCGTGTTTGCGGCGGGTGATGCAACTACGGTGCCGTTCAAGCAAATTATTATTGCTGCAGGTGACGGGGCCAAGGCGGCATTGGGAGCGTTTGACCACCTCATCCGCAGATCAGTGGCGGCTTGATTGGCCCGCAAATTGCTATTTAATTAATAGCTGCTTGCGCCCGTATTTATTGGTTTTTATGGTGTTTAGAGTGGGTTTATTTTAATAACGTTATTTCAAGAAAGAAAATCATGAGACTTTTACCAACTGGCCTTTTGGCGCTTACAGCAGTTGTAGCGCTGGGTGGCTGCGCCGCAACGCAAATGAGCAGCCCAGTGGTTTCCATACTGGTCGATCTTGACCCGGCGAGCGTGGAGCGCACGGTGATTGTTGAAAACATCACGGCAAACCGTGAAGGCATTCTGTTCACATCAGACCGCGTCACCGGCAACATTCTGCGAATTGACCCGAAGTCGCCCAAAGCGGTGGTGGTAGCCAAAATCGAATCGCGCACTGTCGATGGCAAAAAAGTAGACCCATCGCCCGGCGGGATTGCCTTTGACGCGAACGGTGACTTGTACCTTGCCGCTGGCCCGTTCAGTGAAGTGGTGCGCGTCAAGGCTGCTGACCTGAATGCTGCCAAGCCTGGCTCGGCGCAAACTTTTGCCACTGGCGTTCCTGGCGCCAACGGCATTGCGTTTGACAAGCGCGGCCACCTGTTCGTGTCTGGCGGCGCAAGCGGTATTGTGTACAGCGTGGCCCCAAGCGGCGGCGCAGCGCAAGCCACTGCACAAATCGACAAAAACGTGCGCACGTTGCCCAACAGCACCGCAACGCAAGCCATTGTTGCCAACGGATTGAAGTTTGACGCAGCAGGGGTTTTGCATGTGGCAGACACATCACGTGGTGCGGTATGGAAGGTGGTTATCGGTGCTGACGGTAAAGGCGGCAAGCCTGCATTGCTGGCACAAAGCCCGTTGCTTGAGGGCGCAGACGACATGGCGTTCAATAGCAACGGCGACATGTGGATG
>JANPDQ010000270.1:0-2366 GCA_031431575.1 Polaromonas sp. | reverse complement strand
TGGTAAGCGTGTTGCTCACCGCTCAGCGCCTTCGGGCCGCCAACGCTCAAGCGCTCGGGGCAGCTTACCTTGCTCCAGATGTTGGCGTGCTCGCGCATGATCTTGACGAACAGCTCAAACTCCGGGCCATCCACTGGCTTGGTCACATCGGGCCTCCCCATATGGTCAACCACCACCACGGTCGGTAGGGCCGTGAAAAAGTCATACAACTCAGGCAAGTCCGCAGCCTCAAAGTAAACCACCACATGCCAGCCCAGCGGGGCGATACGGTCGGCAATTTCCAGCAACACATGACGCGGGGTGAAGTCTGCCAGGCGTTTGACAAAATTGAACCGGGTTCCCCTCACCCCGGCGGCATGCATGTCTTGAAGTTCGGCATCTGTCACGTTGCGGTTCACAGTGGCCACTCCGCGTGCCTTGTTGTTGGATACCTTGAGCGCATCAACCAGCGCCCGGTTATCGCTGCCGTGGCAAGTGGCCTGCACGATCACGTTTTTATCAAAGCCGAGGTGGTCGCGCAGCGCAAACAACTGCTCTTTGGACGCATCGCAGGGCGTGTACTTGCGCTCCGGTGCGTAAGGAAACACATCACCAGGGCCAAACACGTGGCAATGGGCGTCTACCGCACCGGGCGGTAGTTTGAAGGTAGGTTTGGCCGGGTTTGCGTACCAATCCAACCAGCCAGGAGTTTTTGTAAATTCCATTTTTTCAGTCGATGTATTTGAGGCCAGCTTTAGCCAAAGACTCACGCATGTTGTACATATCCAGGCCAAGCTCACCCGCCGCAAACCGGGCGCGTTTTTCGCCTTCAAAGCTCTCACGTTTCTCGGCAGCATCTGCGACCACACCCGCCATGGCAGCAGGCACAACTACCACGCCGTCAATGTCGGCAATCACCACGTCGCCAGGAAATACCTGCGCACCTGCGCAAACGATGGGGATGTTGACCGAGCCCAGCGTCGCCTTGATGCATCCTCTGGAATGAATGGCTTTGCTAAATACCGGGAAACCCATTTTTTCAAGATCGGTCACATCCCGCACGCCGCCGTCAATGATCAGACCCACCGCGCCGCGTGCTTTGAACGATGTGGCAAGCAGGTCACCAAAAAACCCGTCTGCATTGTCCGTGGTGCAAGCCGCTACTGCCACATCACCCGGCTGCAATTGCTCGGCGGCCACATGCATCATCCAGTTGTCGCCCGGCTGCAAAAGAATCGTCACCGCTGTGCCGCAAATGTTGGCGCCTTTGTAAATGGGCCGCATGTAGGGCTTCATCAAGCCGACACGACCCATCGCCTCATGGATGGTGGCGACACCGAGTTTTGACAGACGGGCAACAGCCGCTTTATCCGCACGCACAATGTTGCGCTTCACAATACCTAAAGTGGTCATTTCACAACCCTTTCACTTTGAGTGCAGCATCCAGCCGCGGGAAAACGCGGCGCGTGTTGCCTTCATAAATCTGAAATTTTTGCTCAGCGCTCAACTGCGTTGACGATTCAATATAGCGTTTGGTGTCGTCGTAATAGTTGCCGGTTTCGGGGTCAATGCCCCGCACCGCGCCAATCATTTCGCTGGCAAACAAAATGTTTTTGACTGGGATCACTTTGGTCAGCAAATCAATGCCAGGCTGGTGATACACGCAGGTGTCAAAAAAGATGTTGTTCAGCAAATGCTCTTGCAACAACGGTTTTTTAAGTTCTTGCGCCAGACCCCGAAAGCGCCCCCAGTGGTAAGGCACCGCACCGCCACCATGGGGAATCAAAAATTTGAGCGTTGGGAAGTCATTGAACAAATCACTCGTAAGGCACTGCATGAAAGCCGTGGTGTCAGCATTCAAATAATGCGCTCCTGTGGTGTGAAAGCAGGCGTTGCAGCTGGTCGAGACATGAATCATGGCCGGAATGTCGTACTCGACCATCTTCTCGTAAATCGGGTACCAGTACCTGTCGGACAGCGGTGGTGATGTCCAGTGGCCACCTGACGGATCAGGGTTCAGGTTGATGCCGACGTTGCCGTATTGCTCTACACATTTGACCAATTCAGGAATGCAGGTTGCAACATCTACTCCCGGGCTTTGCGGCAGCATGGCCACGGGCACGAAATGGTCGGGGAATAGCTGGCTAACCCGGTAACACAGCTCGTTGCAAATCGCCGCCCAGGTGGACGACACACTGAAGTCGCCAATGTGGTGCGCCATGAAGCTGGCGCGTGGGCTGAACAGTGTCAGGTCACTGCCGCGTTCTTTCATCAAGCGCAGCTGATTCACTTCAATCGTCTCGCGCAGCTCGTCGTCGCTGATTTTCAAGTCATCGCTCTTGGGCATGCTGGCCGGGTCTTTGATGCCAGCGATCTGCTGGTTGCGC
>JANPDQ010000269.1:0-3106 GCA_031431575.1 Polaromonas sp. | reverse complement strand
GCTTCGTCAGGTACGTTACGCACGAGCACGGGCACGCTGTCAAGCCCCGCTATTTTGGCTGCTCGAAAGCGGCGTTCACCGGCAATGATTTCGTACTTGCCGTCGTTCGGTCCGGCTGTCAGGCGGCGCACCAAAATCGGCTGCATGATGCCCTGCACCTTGATGGACTCGGCCAGCTCGTACAGTGCGCCTTCGTCCATGCGGGTGCGCGGCTGGTACTGGCCCGCCACCATGTCCCCAAGGCGCAGGGACGCTGGCGCGCCTGGGCTGGTCAAGCTGGAGTCAACGTCGTCGTTCAGCTCGCTGACCTTTGGGCCTAATAGCGCTTCAAGGCCGCGGCCGAGGCCTTTTGGTTTTTTGGTGACCATGGTGTTCTTTGTCTTAACAATCAAATGCCGTTAATGGTGTAGCCCTATTTGCGCTTGCCCGAGGCGCAAGAATACAGCACTTGCCGGCGGGCGCATGCGGCGTGTCCGTGGAGGCAAACTCCCTAAAATGCCACGATGCGTATAACCAAAGTATTGTTACTCATCGGCGTTTTTGTGGCCGTGTGCTTGCCGCTGCAAGCGGCCGAGCAGAGCCAAGGCACTACTGCCGTTGACAGCACGGTGCGGTATTTCAACCGCGACATTCTCACGTTTCGCAGTGCGCTGTATGGCGTTTCGGCGCCAGACCGCGCCCGTCGCGCTGAGACGCGCATCAAGGAGCAACTACAAGCGCCGGGCGCTTTGAAGGTGACCCAAAAAGCGGAGGCACAGGGCATATTGCTGCAAATCGATGGAGCTACGACGTTTTGGATCACCCCAGACGATGCAAACCAACTGGCAGGGCAAACACATTCTGACCTGGCCAATCAGGCCAGTGCTGCGCTGCAGCGGGCCATTGCCGACAGCCGTGAAAGCCGCAACACACAAGCAGTGACGCGCGCTTTGGCTGGCCTGGCGCTGGCTACGGCCGCCGCGCTGCTGCTGGCCTGGCTGCTCAAGCGGGCGCGCGGTGCGCTGGCTGGGTATCTGGTCAGGGGCATGCAAAAACACGAGAGCCGCTTGCAGGTGTCAGGCATCAGGTTGCTGCACCCACGACGTGGCGCGGTGATGGTGCAAACCAGCCTGAACTGGGTTTTGGGCCTGCTGCTTTTTTTGCTGGCCTACGAGTGGTTGAGTTTTGTGCTGGCAAGTTTCCCGTACACCCGCGCCTGGTCAGAGTTGCTCAACGGTTATTTGTGGCGGCTGGTCAGCAGCCTTGGGACGGCTGTGGCCGGTGCGGTGCCGGGGCTGTTCACGGCGGTGGTGATTTTCTACCTGACCTGGGCCTTCACCCGGGTGATGACCGGATTCTTCGCCCGTGTTCGAGATGGCAAAACTACCGTCTCGTGGCTGGACCGTGAGCTGGCCGAACCGACGCGGCGCATCGTCAACACAGTGATCTGGCTGTTTGCGTTGGCCATGGCCTACCCGTATTTACCGGGCGCGCAAACCGAGGCCTTTAAAGGCTTGTCGGTGCTGGTTGGGTTGATGCTGTCGCTGGGCGCGTCCAACCTGGTGGGGCAAGCGGCCAGCGGTTTGATTTTGATTTACGGGCGCGCCTTCAGCGTTGGGGAGTACGTCAGGATTGGTGAACACGAGGGCACCGTGACCCAACTGGGCATATTTGCAACCCGTATACGCACCGGCATGGGTGAGGAAGTCACCCTGGCCAACGCCAAGGTGCTGGAGGCCACTTCCAAGAATTACTCTCGTGCAACGCTGGGGGCAGGCTTTGTGCTGGACACAGAAATCACGATTGGTTATGACACGCCCTGGCGCCAGGTACATGCCATGCTGGAACAGGCCGCGCGCCGAACCGAAGGCGTTCTGACAGACCCAGCGCCGCAAGTTTTTCAAACTGCATTGTCTGACTGGTACCCGAAATACCGGCTCGTTTGTCAGGCGGTTCCATCCCAGCCCAGGCCACGCGCGTTGATACTGAGCGCGTTACTCGAAAACATCCAGGACGTGTTCAACGAGTACGGCGTGCAGATCATGTCGCCACAGTACTTTGAAGACCCTGCTGTGCCAAAGATTGTGCCGCCAGACCAATGGTACGCAGCACCAGCGATGCGGCCACACAGCGCGCGCGACTAATCGGCCATCAGCCGAGTCAACACCGCATGCGCCGCTGGCCAGTCGCCCAGGCCGCTGTCGGCATTGATGTGGCCGCGATCGCCAACCGACTCAAATGCCGCGCCCCAGCTTGATGCGAATTGCTGCGCTCTGACCTGCGCGCAGAACGGGTCGTTACTTGACGCGAACACGACGCTTTTGAAAGGAAGCTTTTGCAACGCTTGCAGCGGCAGCGCCCAGCCCGGCAGCATGTGGCTGATGTCCGCGCGTTCGGTGTCGGGTGGCGCAACCAGCAGCGCGGCTTTGACCAAATGCGTGTTTTTGGTATGCGCCGCCCATGCCGCGGCCGTCATGCAACCCAGGCTGTGGGCGACCAGTACCGCAGGCTCAGCGCAACTGAGCAGCACATCTTCAAGCCGGGCGATCCAGTCGCCGCGCAGCGGGCGTTGCCAGTCATGCTGCTCAACGCGGGTGTAACCGTGGCTGAGTTCCCAGCGGCTTTGCCAATGGTCTGGGCCACTGTTTTGCCAGCCTGGCAGGATAAGGACGTTTTCTTGATGCATACTGACACTACTCAATTGCTATTAATTTAATAGCTGCTTGCGCCCATATTTATTGCGCTACAGGCATATTTAATACATAAAAGCAGCACTTTTACGTAGTTTTGGTTGCTTCTTCACATTTTTTGGATGCGAACAACCATCTCTTCGGCAAACGCCACAAAAGCCTGCGCGCCTTTGGATGCCGGGTCAAACACCACGCCGGGCAAGCCGTAACTGGGGGCTTCGGCCAGGCGCACGTTGCGCGGGATGACGGTGTTGAACACCTTGTCGCCAAAGTGTTCTTTGAGCTGCTCGCTGACCTGCTGCTGCAGCGTGATGCGCGGGTCGAACATCACCCTGAGCAAACCAATAATGGCGAGGTCTTTGTTCAGGTTCGCATGCACTTGCTTGATGGTGTTGACCAAATCCGTCAGCCCTTCAAGCGCAAAATACTCGCACTGC
>JANPDQ010000268.1:0-5528 GCA_031431575.1 Polaromonas sp. | reverse complement strand
TCATCCCGTCATGCAATCTGTCATCCCGGCCTTGAGCCGGGATCCATGAATCCGCCTTTAGTTGTGCCCGGACATGATGACCAACCACCGCACAGCGACGGCGCCATGCGCTGCGGTTTTGGGGTGAAATCACACGCGATGGCGAAAAATGGAACAAGCTGTCGCTTGGCCATTTTTTGTGTTGTCTCAAATATGGCTACCGCGCGCCTTTCACCCCGAAGCCCGGTCGCATGACCCCATCACCGTGCTAAGTTCTTTGTTTATTACTATCTAATTTATAGCTGCTTGCGCATATATCCATTGGCTTGGAGGCCTAAATGATGGGTGAAAATGGCCTGAAAACAGCGTTTTGAGGCAACAAGCCGGTCAAAGCTGAGTCAGAAAGCGGCTTGAAACGCTAAAAAACAGCCGTTTTACGATGCCAAAAGTGCCTTCAGGCCAATGGATATATGCGCAGGAAGATCCTGAATTGATAGTGAATTCAGCAAGCTAAAACCAAGCGGTCAGATTGTGCCGCGGTTGAAAAGCTAAATCTGATGGACGGAAGTTTTTGGTACTCAGGCTATAGTCAATTCAACAAATTCGCCTCCTGAGTGCATGACCTTGAAACCCAACAGATAAACCAATCACAGAAGATTTTGATGCTCAAGTTTTGTTGCAGCGACATTTTTATACCGCAGAGTTTGCTGTGTACATCACCACAAGGTTTCCCAATAGAGGTTAAGCAATTTCCCAACAAAGTTGAATCGCTTAAGTTATGAAATCCAGAATTTGCAGAAGTCTTTCGATCACTACAGTGATCCTGGCGTCATTGCCGTTGTCCCACGCAATCGCACAAACCAACTTTGCACCTTTTAAGGCGGTCTGCATTTCGGAAGAGTCCATCGGCTATAACTGGCGAGATGGCCGTTGGGTTCGTGCGATGTACCCAGCAGGTGAACGAATCTTGGTGCAGAAGTTAGACATGGATGCCTATAGAACCAAGCCATTGCTTGAGCAACCGATACTTTGTTTCAAAGGGCTGGCTGACACATCCAAGTCAATCTACGAAGATCGCGGCTGCTACCTTGTGAAAGACTTGGGATCAGCGAAGACAACGATCCACAGTGAGGTGTGTACCGAGTACTTTGATGGGAAAAAGCCAATTAAGATCGTGTGCAAAAGTATGACGTTCCTGCCCCGCGGAAACTTTGTCTCCAGCCCTGAATATGCTGACATCTCACAAAACCCTCCGGGTGGACTAAAGGACTCCTTGGCGCTATCTGTAGGGAGCTGTAGCCGATTAGTTGATTGAGCGCACTGCAATCTACTGCGCCACTCAGCGGCCATTCATGTTCTACGCCACGCCGTGCATGTTGTTGCCTGCTGGCGAGCAGAAAAACACCGCCAGTGCACCATGCTGTTGTTCGGTTGGATCTCGTCCCTCTACGGAGGGCTGAGCCTGACGAGCTGCCTAATTTTTAAATCAGGTAATGTTTTCAGCAATTGAGGCGCAAAGCTTCGCGCCGTTTCAACCCGATTGTTTGGCGCGATCAGCACGATCACGGCAACGGGCAGTTCTTCGTTTTGTTGGTACGGCAAGTTTTGATCAAAGGTGATCAAGACATCGAAACCGTCATCCAGCATGGCTTGCATCAGCTTGCCGTTTGAAAGTGTTGAGAATCCTTGCGATTGAGCGGTTCGAACGTGATGCCCCGTAAGCTCAAAACCCATCGCACGGGGGACTTACTCGTCCAGCAGTACTTTCATTTAATCAAGCTGATTGAGCTGTCAGCAGCGCGTGGCGGCTGTCTTCTAAAAGTTGAATGGCGGCTTCGCGGGTGACTGAAGGAAACTGGTCCAAAAACTCATCCAGGTCGTCTCCCGCTTCCAGATAGTCAAACAAAGACTTTATCGGCACGCGCGTACCCACAAAGCAAGGCGTGCCGCTGAGTGTGTCGGGTTTGATGCTGATGACTTTGCTGTACATAGAAATCTCCAAGGGGGACATGCCACCCTGATATTACCGCGCCAATTCTTACTGCGCCACCCACCCACCATCCATGTTCCAGGCCACGCCGCGCACGTTGTTGCCTGCTGGGGAGCAGAAAAACACCGCCAGTGCGCCCAGCTCTTCGGGCGTTGTGAACTGCAGCGATGGCTCTTTTTCGCCCAGCAGTTGGGCGGTGGCGGCTTCCATCGTCATGTTGCCGGCTTTGGCTCGATCGTCGAGCTGCTTTTGCACCAGTGGCGTCAGCACCCAGCCGGGACAAATGGCGTTGCAGGTCACGCCGCTCTTGGCGTTTTCAAGTGCGGTAACTTTCGTCAACCCCACAATGCCGTGCTTTGCCGCGACGTAGGCGGACTTTTCAGGCGAGCCGACCAGCCCGTGGGCCGATGCGATGTTGATAATGCGGCCCCAGCCTTTGCCGCCGTTTGCAGCTTGCATTGCTGGCAGCGCTAGGCGGGTGGCGTGAAAGGCGCTTGACAGGTTAATCGCAATGATGGCGTCCCACTTTTCAACCGGAAAGTTCTCAATGCGCGCGACGTGCTGAATGCCTGCGTTGTTGACCAGCACGTCCACAATTGAAAACTGTGCGGCTGCGTAGGCCATCATGTCTGCAATTTCGCCGGGCTTGCTCATGTCTGCCTTGTGGTGCACGACCTTCACGCCGTAAGCCGCACCTGCTGCTGTTATGTCAGCCCTGGGTGCATCAACATCGCCAAAGCCGTTCATAACGATGTTCGCGCCTTGCGCGGCCAGCGCTTTGGCTATTCCCAGCCCAATACCGCTGGTTGATCCGGTAACTAGCGCGGTTTTACCTTGAAGCATGGTGTAAGTTCCTCCGTATGATTGAATGAATCTTTCCAGCAATTATCAAGCCTTTAAAAACATGACTTTCGCCAATTCGCAGCCTACTCTTCACCACGTTCAATGTACCGACACAGACAGCGGCCACCGTATGGCCTACTGGCAGTGGGGCAACCCGGCAGCCGCGCGTGTGGTGGTGTGCGTGCACGGCTTGTCTCGCCAGGGGCGGGACTTTGACACGTTGGCGGCTCAGCTCGTTGAAAAGGCTCAAGGCAATATTCGCGTGATTTGCCCGGACGTGGTGGGCCGGGGCGAAAGTGATTGGCTGAAAGACGCGATGGGCTACCAGATACCGACCTACTCCGCTGACATGCTGGCGCTGCTAGTGCAACTGCATGTTGAATCATCCTTCACAACACTCGACTGGGTAGGCACCAGCATGGGTGGGTTGATTGGCATGGTGGTGTGTGGGCAGCCGGGTTTGAGCAGCGCCGGGCCGCCCCAAGAGGCGAAGGCCCCCATGGGGGGCAGCGCAGCACGCGCAGCGGCAAGCGTGGGGGCTACATTTTTGCCTGTGCCAGTCAATAAATTGGTGCTGAACGATGTTGGCCCGGCGATTGAATGGTTGTCGATTGTGCGGATTGGCATGTACCTGGGTGCGCCCATTACTTTTGATTCAGTCCAACAAGGGGCAGATGCGATGTGGGCGATATCAAAAGGTTTTGGCCCGCACACGCCAGAGCAATGGCTGGCGCTGTCCAGGCCGATGCTGCGGCTTGTGGCTGATGCGCCAGACGGCAAATTGCGCTTGCATTACGACCCGGCCTTGAGCGTGCCCTTCAAGCAGGCAACAGAAGAATCAACCCTGCAAAATGAAGAAAAGCTCTGGCAGCTGTATGACAACATCACAGCGCAAACGCTGTTGCTGCGCGGGGCCGATTCTGATTTGCTCAGCCCAGTCACAGCGCTGGCCATGACGCAACGCGGGCCCAAAGCGCGACTGGTCGAATTTTCGGGTGTGGGCCATGCGCCTACCTTGACGGCTGCTGACCAAGTCGCTGCAGTGGCAGGTTTTTTGCTCGGCTGAAGCAGAAGAAGTCGACTCATGAAAAGCCAAGCGCCTGCCGCTAACTCGCAAATCGTCACCGCCACCGCCAGCAGCCTGCCTGATCAGCCGCAAGCACTGGCGCGCGCACGTGCATTTGCCGAGCCGCTGATTGCCAGCGAAACACTGGACACTGGCGAAAACACGCTGGTGCATGCCGATGCGGTGGCTGCGATTTTGAAAGCCATTGGCGGCTCTGAAGCGATGCAAGCCGCCAGCTACCTGGTGTACGCCTGCCAGCACCTGACCAAGCCGCTGGAGGTCATCACCAAAGCGTTTGGTGCGCACTATGCCGAGCTGGCGATGGAGACGACCAAGCTGGTCAATGTGCAGCAGCAAGCCAGGTCAGCGAATGCTGCGGCGCAGCTTGAAAACGACCCCAAAGCGCAGGTGGAAACCGTGCGCAAAATGCTGCTGGCTTTTTCACGCGACTTGCGGGTGGTGATGCTGCGGCTGGCGTCGCGCCTGCAAACGCTGCGCTATTGCGCTTTAGCCAAGCAGGCCGCGTCAACAGCCATGGCCCATGAGTCACTGCACGTGTTTGCACCGCTGGCTAATCGCTTGGGTATCTGGCAGATCAAATGGGAAATGGAAGATCTGGCGTTTCGGTTTTTAGAACCCGAAATCTATAAAAAAACCGCGCTACTGCTGGACGAAAAACGCGTCGAACGCGAGCAGTTCATGGAGGGCCTGCGCGCTGACCTGGAACGCGAACTGAACAAAAGCGGCGTGGCCGCGCTGGTGCAAGGCCGACCCAAACACATTTACAGCATTGTTAAAAAAATGCGTGGCAAGTCGCTGGGCTTTGACCAGGTGTTTGACATCCGCGCGCTCCGGGTGATCGCGGCTGATGCCAACGGTTGCTATGCGGCGTTGGGCTTTGTGCATTCACGCTTTACCCCGATTGAAGGCGAGTTTGACGATTACATTGCCAAGCCCAAATCAAACGGCTACCAGTCGCTGCACACCGTGGTGCGTGATGGAGAAGGCAGAGCAGTTGAAATTCAAATCCGCACCCAGGCCATGCATGACCATGCCGAGCACGGCGTTGCAGCGCACTGGGCCTACAAAGAGGCAGGTACCAAGGGCTATGCGGGCGTATCGGCCAGCAGTGAGTACGATTCCAAAATCGCGGTGCTGCGCCAGTTGCTGGCCTGGGAGCGGGACTTGTCGGGTTCGTCTCAGCAAAGCAGCGCGGGCCTGTTTGATGACCGCATTTACGTGCTGACGCCCGATGCCGCGATTGTGGAGCTGCCGCAAGGCGCCACGGCGGTCGACTTTGCTTACAGCGTGCACACCAACGTGGGCCATCACTGCCGGGGCGCGCGCATCGACGGGGCGATGGTGCCGCTCAATACGCCGCTACAAAACGGCCAGACGGTAGAAGTGATTACCGTCAAAGAAGGCGGGCCGTCACGCGATTGGTTAAATGCTGACCTCGGTTATTTAGCCAGCCACCGCGCCAAGTCAAAAGTACGAGCGTGGTTCAACGCGCTGGAGATGGCGCAAACCGTGGCCAAGGGCCGTGAGGCGGTTGAAAAGCTGCTACAGCGCGAAGGCAAAACTGCGATGAAGCTGGACGATTTGGCATCGCAGTTAGGCTTTAAAGGTGCTGATGATTTGTTTGAGGTG
>JANPDQ010000267.1:0-2407 GCA_031431575.1 Polaromonas sp. | reverse complement strand
CGGCCAGTTGTGCATGGCGTAAGCCGCTTGCACCGGAAAACGCTCGAACAAGCCGTCTTCAATCATCGCTTTGGCGCCCGCGTAGCCTTCTTCGCCGGGCTGAAATATCAGCACTGCTGTGCCGTCGAAATTACGCGTTTCTGCCAGGTAGCGCGCCGCACCGACCAGCATGGTTGTGTGGCCGTCGTGGCCACAGGCGTGCATTTTTCCGGGCTGGCCAGACTTCCAGCCGAAGGCGTTGTGCTCGGTTAGCGGCAGCGCGTCCATGTCAGCGCGCAGGCCAATCATGTTGCCGGGCTTGGCTTTTGTTTTGCCCTTGCCATAGATGATGCCGACCACGCCCGTAACGCCAATGCCGGTGTGAATTTCATCGACACCACACAGCTCCAGCGCCTGCTTGACGCGGCCCGATGTATAGTCCTCTTCAAAACCCAGCTCTGGGTGGGCGTGCAGGTCACGCCTGAAGGCCGTCAGCTCGGGATGAAACTCGGTAATGGTTGCAAACGCACGCCCGGCGGCCATGAGTTTGGGAGGTTTAACGGCAGTCAGCATCAATGGCCTCCAGCTTTGCCCACGCGCAGGCGCGGATCCACTACAAAATACAGCAAGTCAACCACCAGGTTGATCACCACAAAAATCAACGCCGTCAGGCACAGGTATGCGGCCATGACGGGAATATCAGCAAACGTCACCGCCTGAATAAACAGCAAACCCATGCCGGGCCACTGAAACACCGTCTCGGTGATGATGGCAAAGGCAATCAGTGCGCCAAGCTGCAAACCCGTGATGGTAATGACGGGCACCAGTGTGTTTTTAAGCGCATGGCCGAAGTGAATAGTGGTGTCTGACAAGCCCCGCGCACGCGCAAACTTGACGTAGTCGGTGCGCAGCACTTCGAGCATTTCAGCGCGCACCAGGCGCATGATGAGCGTGAGCTGAAACACCGCCAGCGTGACTGCAGGCAGTACGATATGGTGCCAGCCCTTGGGCGTGAGCAGGCCGCTGCTCCACCAGCCAATTTGCACCACGTCGCCCCGGCCAAAACTGGGGAACCAGCCCAAGCCAACTGCAAACAGCAAAATCAGCAAAATGCCGACCAAAAACGTGGGCAGCGACACGCCCAGCAAAGACACCGTCATGAACACCTGGCTTAAAAATGTACCGCGCTTGAGCGCTGCATACACGCCCATGGGTATGCCCAGCAGCAACGCCAGCAGCGCGGCTACGCCAGCGAGTTCTAGTGTGGCGGGCAGGCGCTCAGCAATCAGGCTTGAGACTTTGGAGCCTTGGCGCAGGCTCAGGCCAAACTCGCCCTGCACCGCGTTGGCCAGAAAATTCCAGAATTGCACCAGAAACGATTTGTCCAGCCCCAGGTCGGCGCGCAGCTCTTTGATTTGCTGCGGTGTAGCGTCTTGCCCGAGCAAAAACACCACCGGGTCGCCAACGTATTGAAACAGCAGGAACGAAATAAACGCGACGCTGACCATCACGATGACGGCTTGCAACAGGCGTTGAACAATAAATGCGAACATTCAAACAATACAAAAACGGACAGACATAGATACTATCCCAGCAAATTGCGCGCCAGTTGCGGACTTACGATAAGTTTGCGTCAGTTTGTCTCCAATCAGACAAGAACAGGCAAGAAAAAAGGCCCCGGAGGGCCTTTTATGCAGGAGAGCAGGGCAACTGCTCAACCGTTCGTGCATGCACTGTCAGTTCACCTTCACCAGGCGCCAGTCAATGCGGTTGTCTGCGCGGTGCACCACGTCGATGTTTTTCTTCATGGCCCACGGAATGATCTGGTTGTGCAGCGGGATGTGTGAAACGTCGGTGTGTGAGAGTTCCAGCGCTTTTTCAATCAGGTCGTTGCGGTTTTTCGCGTCGGTTTCTTTCTTGATGCGCTCAATCAGCGCGTCCATTTGCGGGTTGGAATAACGGCCTACGTTGTAATTGCCGTCACCGCCGGCGCCCACGCTGCGCGTGAGGGACTGCAGGCTGTAGAGCGCATCAAAGGTTGGCACGCCCCAGCCCAGCATGTAAATACTGGCTTCATAGCGCTGAATCATCGGGAAGTACGTCACCAGCGGCAGCGTGCGCAACTTGGCTTTCACGCCGATTTTTGACCACATGGCGGTGACGGCCTGGCAGATTTCTTCGTCGTTGATGTAGCGGTTGTTCGGGCAGGCCAAATCGACTTCAAAACCGTCTTTGTATCCAGCATCAGCGAGCAGCTTTTTTGCGCCTTCGATATCAAACGGCCAGCGGGCGTCAACCTTTTTGGTCCCGCCGTTGACTTGCGGCGACACCAGCGTGCCAGTGGGCTGGCTCAAGCCGCGCATCGACACGCGGTTGAGTGTGGCGCTGTCAATGGCCTGGTACAGCGCCTTGCGCACGCGCACGTCTT
>JANPDQ010000266.1:0-3820 GCA_031431575.1 Polaromonas sp. | reverse complement strand
GATTGATATCCGTGCGTCGTGCACGCACAGAAGAGGTGGCACTTTATGAAAGTTAAAAAATTCGAGCAACAGTTTGACGACGGCGTCGACATCACGGCTTCGTTGGACCTGTCTAAATCCAGGCGCGTGCTACAGGAGCAGAAAAGGGTGAATGTCGATTTTCCAACCTGGATGATTGACTCGCTTGATCGTGACGCAAGCAAGCTGGGGGTTACAAGACAATCTGTGATTAAAGTCTGGCTTGCTGAGCGGCTTGAGGCGACTACTTCTAACTTGGCGTTCCAACGGACGCGCACATGTGCTGCGCGTCGTTAAACTCCACATTAGGCGTCACAAAGCGAACCGTCATTTTCTGCACCTCTGGAGATTCAATGTCCGACTTCCATCTCGGCGGCTGTGTTTGCGGCGCCGTTCAATACCGAGTTCAAGGCAGCCCGGTCGTCGGCACTGTGTGCCACTGTAGGTTCTGCCAGAAGAGACTCGCCAGCGCGTTTGCAATCTTGGCCTCCTTCAAGGAGGAGGCGATCGAAATGCTGCAAGGTGAACTGTCAGAAGCTGAGCATCACTCGGATGAAAGCGGCCGATGGTTGCGAATGAGCTTCTGCCCAAAGTGCGGCACTACGGTCTCGCATACGGCGGAAATACGTCCTGGCGTGCGAACGATCGCAGCAGGCACATTTGATGATCCAAGCTGGTTCAGCATTAACAGACATATTTGGGTTCAGTCAAAGCTGCCATGGGTAAACATTCCCGAAGGCATCGCCACGTACACACAAGGCTACGTAGCGCCACCAGCATGAACTCCCACACTCACAGGTGCCGAGTGCCGCCTAACCCTCCCCTCATGTCAAACGTTGAGGCCTCACGCTCTAAATTACTCAACGCCACTATTTTCCCTTTCTCACCCACCCATGTCACCAATCACCCGACGCGTGCTTCAAGCCCTGTTGTATGAAATCGGAGCTGTTTCAGTGGTCGGCCCGGTGCTGGCGTTGACCTTTGACAAGGCCGCCAGTTCAACTTTTCTGTTGGCAGTCGTTCTGTCTGCTATTGCTTTGGTTTGGAACTACTTGTTTAATGCCGTCTTTGAGGGCTGGGAGGCCAGGCAAGTGGTCAAAGGGCGGGGCTTTGCGCGGCGGTTGGCGCATGGGGCAGGCTTTGAAGGCGGTTTGACATTGATGCTCGTTCCAGTCATGGCGCTGTGGCTTGACACAACGTTCATGGCCGCATTTCTGGCGAATTTAGGTCTTTTGGCCTTTTTCTTCGTCTACGCAATTTGCTACACCTGGGCTTTCGACAAAGTCTTTGGATTACCGCTGTCGGCGTTGCCCTCGCTGCCTGCAGATAGAGCCTGACTTGTACTCTGATTAAGCTCGAACCAAGCCCAACGCATAGCTAGGCTTACAAACAAGCAGCTTGTGACTGTCGTTCAGACTCTTTGCCAAAACCAGCAAGTCTTGATCACCCGTGACCAACAGCGTTGCCTCGGCTGCTAAGGCGGCGTGAATGAACATGTCGTCGTCTGCATCCCGGCTGTAGGCTGCATTAGCAATGCTTTGCGGCACGTCAACCCAAATGGCTGCTGCGCTGACATCGTGCAAAACGGCTTTGCGCTCTTCCAGGTTAATGTAGCGGTCAAACTTGGGCTTCCAAAGGCGTGACTCCAGCTCGGCAAAGGTGGCGGTTGTGAACACCACGCGGTGGTCAGTCAGCACTTTGGCCAACAATGTTGCGGGCACGCCATCAGGTGACAGCGCGGCGCTGATTAGGACGTTGGTGTCTATGACGATGTGCATGGCCTACGTGGCGTCAGGCATGCAACGGTTCAACTCTCGTCGCTGAGCAATTCGTCCAGTTTGTCTTGCGTCAAACCACGCTCACGCGCCTGGGCAGCGGTGGCTTGCAGTGTGCTCTGTAGGCGGTTGGCGTAAAACGTCCGCATGTCTTCATAGTCTTGCGCCGACACCATCACGCCAACGATGCGGTTGTGCCGGGTAATGTGAACAGGCTCTTTTTGGGCCATGTCGATCATTTGCCCGAATTGGGTTTTGGCGTAGTTGGCGGTTAGGCGGTGCATCGGATAATATTAGCACGAACCGTTCGATTTAAACGGATTTAAGTCGGCGGGAGCATCACTAGGCCTAATTGCCTAGGTCAAATCGGTTCCAACACACAGCCATCCATTTTTGGAATTATTTCACCTATGTTAATCGCCGCTAGACCAATAAATACAGGCGCGAGAAGCTCTTAAAAATATAGCAAATAAGCAGCAAGTCATTGGGCAAAAAGAAACCCGCCAAAGTTGCCCGGGGCGGGTTGTGTTGTGTGAAAAGTGGCTTACATCAAAGCAACTTCCACCCGACGCCCCTCAGCCGCACTGGTAGCACCTGCCTTAATGTCGTCGGGCTTTTTCAGCTCGATTTTGTCTGCTGGTACGCCCGCAGCAATCAACAGGTCTTGCACGGCAAAGGCGCGCATTTTGGCAATGGCTGCATTTTTAACCGGGTCGCCGCTGGCATCGACATAGCCGCTGATGGCGGCTTTTTTGCCGCCAGCTACGCCCGCCACGATCGCCGCCAGTGCTTCTTTGCCGCCGCCAGCAACTTCAGATTTTCCAGACGCAAAGTAGAACTTCACCACGCCGGCTTCGACCTTGACGGATGCGCTGTCTGCCTCGGCAGCTGCGGCTGGCGCTGGGCTGGCGGCGGTTACAGCAGCCGCTGCAACAGCCGGTGCGCTGATGGCGGCAGGAGCCGCAACAGCAGGGGCGGTCGCTTCACCGCCATGCACCTTCACCACCAGCGGCACAATCAGCAGCGCCACAATGTTGATGATTTTGATCAGCGGGTTAATCGCCGGGCCTGCGGTGTCTTTGTAGGGGTCGCCTACCGTGTCGCCAGTTACGGCGGCTTTGTGCGCCTCGCTGCCCTTGCCGCCGTGGTTACCGTCTTCAATATACTTTTTGGCGTTGTCCCACGCACCGCCGCCGGTACACATCGAGATTGCCAAAAAGATACCGGTGATGATGGTGCCCATCAGCAACCCGCCAAGCGCTTTGGGGCCGAGCAACAAGCCAACCAGCACCGGCACCACTACGGGCAACAGTGACGGAATAATCATTTCCTTGATTGCAGAAGTCGTCAGCATGTCTACCGCTGCGCTGTAGTCGGGTTTGCGCTTGCCGGCCATGATGAGGCCGTCAGCAAACTGGCGGCGTACTTCCACCACCACCGAGCCCGCTGCGCGGCCCACTGCTTCCATCGCCATCGCGCCGAACAGGTACGGAATCAAGCCACCAATGAACAAGCCAACAATCACCATCGGGTCGCTCAAGTCAAAGCTGATGGCGCGGCCATAGCTCTCCAGCTTGTGGGTGTAGTCGGCAAACAGCACCAGCGATGCCAAGCCCGCCGAGCCAATCGCATAGCCTTTGGTCACGGCTTTTGTGGTGTTGCCCACGGCGTCGAGTGGGTCAGTTACGGCGCGCACTTCTGGCGGCATATCGGCCATCTCGGCGATGCCGCCTGCGTTGTCGGTGATTGGGCCGTAGGCGTCGAGTGCCACCACAATACCGGCCATGCTCAACATAGCGGTTGCTGCAATCGCAATGCCGTACAGGCCTGCGAGTTTGAAAGACACCAAAATCGCGATGCACACAAACACCACCGGCCAGGCGGTTGAGCGCATCGACACGCCCAGGCCCGCAATGATGTTGGTGCCGTGGCCCGTGGTCGATGCCTGCGCAATGTGCTTGACGGGCGAGTACTGTGTGCCGGTGTAAAACTCAGTGACCCAGACCAGCGCTGCAGTCAATACCAGG
>JANPDQ010000265.1:0-1568 GCA_031431575.1 Polaromonas sp. | reverse complement strand
AACCTTTGCCAACGACTTTGGCTTTGACGAAACGGCTGACCAGAGCGCGGCGATTCATGCGGTGATCCAAGACATGATCAGCCCGCGCCCGATGGACCGTCTGATTTGCGGCGACGTGGGTTTTGGCAAAACCGAAGTGGCGTTGCGGGCCGCATTTATTGCGATTACCGGCGGCAAGCAGGTCGCGCTGCTGGCCCCCACCACCCTGCTGGCCGAACAGCACTTTCAAACAGTGAGCGACCGCTTTGCCAAGTGGCCCGTGAAGGTGGCTGAGATGAGCCGATTCAGGTCTGCCAAAGAAATCACCGCAGCGATTAAAGGCATTGCCGACGGCACGATAGACATCGTGGTCGGCACCCACAAGCTGCTAAGCAAAGACATCAACTTCCAGCGCTTGGGTTTGCTCATCATTGACGAAGAACACCGCTTTGGCGTGCGCCACAAAGAACAGATGAAAGCCATGCGCGCCGAAGTCGATGTGCTGACGCTGACCGCCACGCCCATCCCACGCACATTGGGCATGGCGCTTGAGGGGCTGCGTGATTTAAGCGTGATTGCCACCGCACCGCAACGCCGGCTTGCTATCAAAACCTTTGTGCGCAGCGAGAGTAATGGCGTGATTCGTGAAGCGGTGCTGCGTGAGCTCAAGCGCGGCGGCCAGGTTTACTTTTTGCACAACGAGGTCGAAACGATTCAAAACCGTCGCGAAAAACTTGAAGCACTGTTGCCCGAAGCCCGCATTGCGGTGGCACACGGCCAGATGCCCGAGCGCGAGCTGGAACGCGTGATGAAAGACTTCATCGCCCAGCGCTACAACCTGCTGCTGTGCTCCACCATCATTGAAACTGGCATTGACGTGCCCACCGCCAACACCATCGTCATGGCGCGCGCCGACAAGTTTGGCCTGGCGCAGCTGCACCAGCTGCGTGGCCGCGTGGGCCGCAGCCACCACCAGGCTTACGCGTATTTGATGGTGCCCGACATTGAAGGACTGACCAAGCAAGCCAGCCAGCGGCTGGAGGCGATTCAGCAGATGGAAGAGCTCGGCTCAGGCTTTTATTTGGCCATGCACGACCTGGAGATTCGCGGCACCGGCGAAGTGCTGGGTGAAAACCAGTCCGGCAACATGATGGAAATCGGCTTCCAGTTGTACAACGAAATGCTTTCCGAAGCAGTGCGCTGCCTCAAGGCCGGGATTGAGCCCGACTTGCTGGCGCCGCTGAACGTGACAACAGACATCAACCTGCACGCCCCCGCCCTGCTGCCCGACGACTATTGCGGCGACGTGCATTTGCGCCTGAGCTTTTACAAAAAGCTGGCTACCGCCAAAAACACCGATCAAATCGACGCCCTGCTAGAAGAAATCGTTGACCGCTTCGGCAAACTCCCGCCGCAGGGCCAAACGCTGATAGACGTGCACCGCCTGCGCGTCATTGCCAAGCCGTACGGCGTGGTCAAGGTTGATGCCGCGCCGGGCGTGATCAATATCACCTTCAAGAAAGACCCGCCGATTGATTCGATGGCGATCATGCACCTGATTCAGAAAAACCGGCACATCAAGCTGGCAG
>JANPDQ010000264.1:0-2100 GCA_031431575.1 Polaromonas sp. | reverse complement strand
GCCATTTCTTCGGGCGTTTCGCCTTTGATGCGCATGGCCAGGCAGAACGCGCCGATTTCAAGGTCAGTGACATTGCCATCGAGCACTTGGCCGAGTAAATCAGCGGCTTGCGCGCGGTTGAGTGGGCGGGCGCCGTCTTTGCCGCGGCCTATTTCTTTGATGTAATGTCCTATTGCCATCCGGTAATTGTCGCCCAGCCCTCATGACTTTGACTCATAAGCTCAGACGCAGTGTCTAGCTTTTCAGCACTCTCAGCGCTGTGCCAGCGTGCCTTTTTGCGTCCACAGCTCCAGCAGGTCGGTTGATGCCTGGAACCTTATGCCGTTATCGCTCAAAATTTCGTCGGTAGCCGCCAGAAATTTTTGATGCGGCAGCACAATCGATTCGCCTCCACGCTGGTCAAACTTGATGACGACCAACTCGTCTTTCATATCGCGGAGCAGTTCCACCATGTGGCGCAGGCTGCGCACTGGCACGTCGTTGATGGAGTAGACGACCGAGCCAAATCGGTTGTCGTAGCCCGACATCAGGCGGTGCGGAAAAAACGGAGCGCTGACCACCACTAAATCTTGCCGGGTGCTGCTTTGCTCGTCTGCCATGCGGGTTACCAGCGGCTGGGAGTTAAAGGCGTAGCTATTCAGCGTACCCGCATTGGTGCTCATGAAGCCGCGAAACTCCCACGTTGCGCGGGAAAAAACAATCGGGCCGTACACAAAATACGATGGGTAAGCGCCGTCCAAGGCGCTGACCAGGCGTGGCCTGCTGGCAGTGACTGGCACATCGATTTGCAGCGTTTTGCCGCCGCGTACAACCGTCAGCGGCACATTGCCGTTTTTTACCGCTTTTTGCACGTGGTACTGGAATTGAACATTCACGTCGTTGGTCAAACGCACAAAGCCCTGGTTGTCTAGCGCGGTGTTGCCAATGCGGGTGATGACGTCCCATTCTTTGAGCGGGTAGCTTGGGTCAGGCGATGCAGGGCGCTGCACCACCATACCGCGGGCGGTGCTGTCGAGCTTTAGAAAGCTTCGCAGGGCTGGGTTTTCGAGCGTTTGCAGGTTGTCAAACATGGCGGGCTTGCCGTCGTATTTGCCGTCGGCAATGTCAGTTAAAAAAAGCTCAACTTCTTCATTGGGAATGATGTAGCCAATGTTTTGCGCGCTGGTGGCGGTGGCATAGGCAACGCCAATCATCTTGTTTTCAGCAAACACTGGCCCGCCGCTGTTGCCGGGGTTAATCGCCGCGTCAATTTGAATGCGCAAACCGCTGGTCGGAAAGTTGTAGGAGACAAATTCAATGCGCGAAACAATCCCCTTGGTGATCGACAGCGAGCTGCCGCCCAACGGGTAGCCATAGGCAAGCACTGCGTCCTTGATTTCAGGCAACACGCTGGCGCGCGCTGGCGGCTTGCGGGTTGCGAAAAAGCTCGGGTCTTCAAGCTCCAGCACGGCCAGGTCAATTCCCCGAGCTATCGCCACCACGCGCGCGGCTATGCGGTCACCGCCTTCTTTTGCGCGCACTTCCACCTTGCTGGCGTAGTTCACAACGTGCGCGTTGGTCAAAATGCGGTTGCCTTCAATGACCACACCCGAGCCAGTGGACTCGGTGGGTGCAGCTTTATTCCACGGGCGGTACAAATCTGGCATGCGCGCGGTGCTGAAGATGCGGACGACAGACCGCTCTAACTGCGCTGCGCTTTGCACGGGCGCATCGATTTGAGCTTGCGCCGAGAACGCTGAGGCCATAGCGAAAACTGCAACTACGCGGGCGACGCAGCAAGTCGTAAAGAGGTTTATCACGGTTAAGCCTTGGGTAAAAACAGCACAGTTACACAGCGGCTTATAGCTTACCAAAACTCACCTAAAACGGTGTAACAGCCAGGGTGAATCTCCCACTAGCAACCCAGGTAAGAACTACACCTGAACCGCTATGCCGCTGCTGCGGCGCGCATCGGGTGCAGCGCACGCACCATGCGTTTGAGTTCAGGCACGCAACTGCCGCAATTGGTACCGCATTTCAAAGTGCTTTGAAGCAAGGCCAGGCGCTCCGCGTCATTGCCTTGTTGGCCAATCTCCAAATGCGCTGCAATGGCTACGTCCG
>JANPDQ010000263.1:0-1722 GCA_031431575.1 Polaromonas sp. | reverse complement strand
CCGTTTGCCGGCCTGCTGCTGTCGATAGCGCTTATGCCGCTGGTGGTGCCTGACTTCTGGCATCAACATTTCGGCAAGGTGTCCGCGGCGTGGACACTCGCATTTTTTCTCCCATTTATCTATGCTTATGGCGTTCAAGCCGCTGGCGCAGGTTTTGTACATGCGCTGTTGGCGGAATACATTCCTTTCATTGTTTTGCTCACTGCGCTGTTCACCGTCGCCGGCGGTATTTACATTCGCGGCAACCTGCACGGCAGCCCGGCTCTGAATTGCGGCATTTTGTTGGTGGGCGTTGTTCTTGCCAGTTTTATGGGCACGACTGGCGCGTCCATGCTGCTGATTCGCCCGCTGATTCGCGCTAATGACAACCGCCAGCACAAAGCGCATGTGGTGGTGTTTTTTATTTTTTTGGTCAGCAACGTGGGCGGCTCGCTTACCCCGTTAGGAGACCCACCATTGTTTCTGGGGTTTTTGAAGGGCGTTGATTTCTTCTGGACAGCGCGCTACATATTTCCCGAAACCATTTTTATGGTGGTCAGCTTGCTGGTCATTTTCTACGTGGTCGACAGCTTTTATTTCAGGAAAGAAGGCGTTTTACCCGTTGATCCGACACCAGACGCTCCCCGCCTGGGTTTTGATGGTGCTGCCAATTTTTGGCTGCTGGGCGCAGTCGCAGGTCTGGTGCTGATGAGCGGCGTCTGGAAGACACCTGTAGCGTTTGATGTGGCGGGTACGGTTGTTGGTTTGCCCGGCATCGTTCGCGACGCTGGTTTGTTGGTCATCACGCTGGTCTCGCTTGGCATCACAGCAAAGAGCGTTCATGAAAGCAACCAGTTTTCGTGGTCCCCTATGCTCGAAGTGGCCAAGCTGTTTGTTGGTATTTTCCTTACCATCATCCCGGTAATTGCCATGTTGAAAGCGGGTGTGGACGGCCCGTTCAGCATGGTGTTGGCAAGCATTACCCGAGCCGATGGCTCACCCGATCCGGCAATGTACTTTTGGGCTACCGGCATTTTGTCGGCCTTTTTAGACAACGCGCCTACTTACCTGGTTTTCTTCAATACCGCTGGCGGCGATGCGCAAGTGCTGATGACCACGCTTGCGCCCACGTTGGCGGCAATTTCTGGCGGTGCGGTGTTTATGGGCGCGATGACCTACATTGGCAATGCCCCTAACTTGATGGTCAAGGCTGTGGCGGAAGATCGTGGCGTAAAAATGCCCAGCTTTTTCGGCTACATGGCTTGGTCTGCGGTAATTTTGATTCCACTTTTTATCGCCATGACCTTTGTCTGGTTTCAATAAGCATCTATGACCAAACCAAAAATTCTTATCGCGCGCGCTATTTTTCCAGAGGTCATTGACCGCTTAAAGCAGCACTTTGAAGTTGAATCCAACCAGCTCGACGAGGTGCCCGGCAAAGCGCAACTGATTGAAAAGTTGCGCGGCAAGTATGGCGTGTTGACCACCGGTGGCGAACGTATTGACGCAGAAGTGCTGGCGGCCTGCCCCGACTTGAAAATATGCGCCAACATGGCGGTGGGCTACAACAACTTTGATGTACCAGCCCTGACGGCTGCTGGCGTGCAGGCCACCAATGCGCCTGACGTGCTGACTGAGACCACTGCCGACTTTGGTTTTGCATTGCTAATGGCCACGGCCCGGCGCATCAGTGAAAGCGAGCATTTCCTCCGCGCTGGCCAGTGGACAAAGTGGAGCTACGAC
>JANPDQ010000262.1:0-6506 GCA_031431575.1 Polaromonas sp. | reverse complement strand
AAAGACTGAGGCAATGCACGCCAGCAGCAACTGCAGCGTTGCGCAAATCTTGGTCGAGTGTGGCGAGTATTAATTGGCGCCGTTCTGCCAGTTCAAGATAGGTTGCATCGTAAAAAGAAAGTCGATGCGCTTGAGCTAGCTTCAAAATTCGGCTTTGGATTTCAATCGTGGGCGGCACATCAGCTTGAACCCTGCAGTACCGAAGCGTTGTGAAACCTTCCTGCGCTTGTGCAAGGCTCAGGCGGTGTCTTTTGACCATTTCGTTCAGAGTACTTCCGCATTCCGTGAACCACAGCACGGGTACTACCAAGGAGATAGCGTTGCGGTACCCATCTTGAAAAAGCGCATCAATCGCAGCGTTGCTTTGCTCTTGAATAATCCACGGAATGGCGACGGAACAATCTAAAACAACGGTGGTGCCAGACACCTCCGACTTTTCAGTACTTTTTGCCAACATCGCGCAGCTCTTTCCAATCGAGAGGTGCGCCAGGCGCTACTTTCGCGCGAAAGGTGTTAAGCAATTGCATGGCTTCTTGTCGCAAGGTATCAATGGCTGGGGTAGTTGTCACCAGACCAGCGAGTTCGGGGACTATACGAGCAATGGCTTTGCCGTGGCGCGTCAACACTACGTCTTCGCCGGACTCCACTAGATGAAGCACGGCAGAAAAGTTGTTTTTGGCTTGGGCAATTGCAAGAGTTTGCATGAATTGGCCTTAATTTAAAATATAGCCAAATTATAACTTGCTTAAATCAATCCGCCCTGTAATTCGGCGCTTCCTTGGTGATCTGCACATCATGCACATGGCTCTCGCGAATGCCTGCTGAGGTGATTTCAACAAACTCGGCTTTGCTTTGCATCTCGTCAATCGTGGCGCAGCCGCAGTAGCCCATGCTGGCACGCAGGCCACCAGCCATCTGGAAGACGATAGACACCATGGTGCCTTTGTACGGCACGCGCCCTTCAATACCCTCAGGCACCAGCTTGTCGGCGTTCGGGTTGCCGGTGCTGGATTCTTGAAAATAACGGTCCGCGCTGCCCTGCTGCATCGCGCCAATGCTGCCCATGCCCCGGTAGCTTTTGTAGCTGCGGCCCTGGTACAAAATGACTTCGCCGGGCGCTTCTTCTGTGCCTGCAAACATGCCGCCCATCATCACGGTGCTCGCGCCCGCTGCTATGGCTTTGGCAATGTCACCGCTGTAACGAATGCCGCCGTCGCCAATCAGCGGCACGCCAGTGCCGCGCAGCGCAGTGGCCACACTGTCAATCGCCATGATTTGCGGCACGCCCACACCCGCCACAATGCGGGTGGTGCAAATGCTGCCGGGGCCAATGCCAACTTTCACGCCGTCAGCGCCAGCCTCAACCAGTGCCAGTGCCGCCGCGCCAGTGGCGATATTGCCGCCAATCACGTCGATGTGCGGGTAGTTTTGCTTGACCCAGCGCACCCGGTCGATCACGCCCTTGCTGTGGCCGTGGGCGGTGTCGACCACGATGGCATCGACGCCAGCCTTGACCAGTGCTTCAACCCGCTCTTCGGTGCCCTCACCCACGCCGACTGCCGCGCCTACGCGCAAGCGGCCGGACGAGTCGCGAGCTGCGTTGGGGAAATTGGTTTGCTTGGTGATGTCTTTGACGGTGATCAGGCCTTTTAGCTCAAAGTCGTCGTTAACGACCAGCAAGCGCTCAAGTTTGTATTTGTTCAGCAGCGCCTTGGCTTCCAATGACGTTGTGCCTTCTTTGACGGTGATGAGTTTTTCACGCGGCGTCATGATTTGATACGCTTTGACATCGTAGCGGGTCTCAAACCGCAAATCACGGCTGGTGACAATACCGACCACTTTGCCGCCGTCGCAAACCGGAAAGCCCGAGATTCCGAGCTGCTCAGACAACTCCAAAATCTGCAAAACGGTGTGCTCTGGCGTGATGACGACCGGGTCACGCACCACGCCTGACTCGTACCGCTTTACCTTGGCCACTTCAGCAGCCTGTTGCTGCGGCGTGAGGTTTTTGTGCACGATGCCAATACCGCCTTCCTGGGCGATTGCAATTGCCAACCGGGCTTCGGTCACAGTGTCCATCGCAGCGGACACAAGTGGCAAATTCAGGCGAATATTGCGTGAAAACTGGGAAGAAAGTGAGGCGTCCTTGGGAAGGACTTGGGAGTACGCTGGCACCAACAATACGTCGTCGAAGGTGAGCGCTTTGCCGATGAGGCGCATGGGTTAAGCTCCAAACGACGGATTGTATCCGCGCCGCTTGCCTGAAGACTTGACTCTCCCTGCCGCCAAGCAGTCACCACACCAAGGTAGAAAGTCACGTTTTAAGCGCACAAAAATGTCTAATCTGCACAACGCCAGCCGCAAATTTTCATCTTGCAGCGATACACTCACAAAATGAAATTTACATCTAGTCTGAAGTCTTTTGGTGTTGCCTTTGTTTGCATGGCGTTTACCGCCCTGGCCAGCGCGCAGTGGCAATGGATAGGCAAAGACGGACGCAAGGTTTTTAGCGACCAATCGCCACCTGCTGAAATTCAGGACAAAGACATCTTGAAGCGACCCAGTGGCAGCGTCCGCAGCAGCCCCCCGGTAGTAATTGATGCGGCTGGCGCAGCTGCAGTCACAGCGGCTGGCAAACCAGCCAGTGCCACTTCTGCGCCTATTGCAAAGGCAAGCGCACCAAAGGTTACAGGCAAAGATGCCGAGCTTGAGGCCAAAAAGAAGAAAGCCGAAGACGAGCAGGCCGAGAAGAAAAAAGCCGAAGAAGAAAAAGTCGCCAAAGTCAAGGCAGAAAACTGCGCAAGGGCTAAAAATGGGCTAGCAACGCTGAAATCTGGCGTGCGTATGGCAGCGCGTAATGACAAAGGCGAAACAGAAGTGTTCGACGATGCCAAGCGCGCAGCTGAAAGTAAGCGCGCTCAAGAAATTATCGACTCCAGCTGCAGTTAAATGCTTTTTCGGCCACGCGCTGTGGCGTGCCCCAAGCGTCAGTAACCAGCTTTACCGCCCACCCGTCTGGCAGCAAACAAGCCCGCCCCTTTAGAGCCCTGCCGCACAAAACGCTGCCGCCTTGCGGTTTTTGGGTCTACGGTTAGTGGGCGATACACCTCGATTCGGTCATGCGCTTTCAGCACTTGGCCGGGCTTGGCTGCCTTGCCCCACACACCATAACGCAGTGATGTTGTAGCCTCTGCCCAATTGCCCGCTTGCTCTGAGCCACGCCACGCTGCCAGCGCCTGCCCTACTGTGGTGCCGATAGCAAGCTGAAGATGAAATTCAAGGACGCTGCGCGGCGCAGGCGAATACACCAAAACAATGCTGAGCCGGTTATGCATGTCTGCCAGGGAGGTCATGGCTTAGCCATAAATATGCGTTGCGCGTTTGACAAAAGCATCGACCAAATTTCCAGCAATTTTGTCAAACACAGGCCCTACCAGTGCCGCCAGAGCAGCATTGTCAAAGTCGTAGTTCAGGCTAAAAACCACCTTGCATGCGCGCTCTCCGCCCTTACCAATGGGCGTGAAGTTCCATGTGCCGTCGAGTTTTGAGAACGGGCCATCGACCAATTTCAAGCTGACTAGCGTGTCTCGTTCGTGGGTGTTGCGGGTGGTAAAGCTCTGCTTGATGCCGGCCATTGACAGACCGACTTTTGCAGTCATGCCTTGGGGCGTGCTGTCAATCACTTCAGCCGCGTCGCACCAAGGCAAAAACTTCGGATAGCTGGCCACGTCTGTGACCAAGGCAAACATTTCGGCAGCGGTGTACCAGATTAAAACGGACTTGTTGACAGTTTTCATACAATCGAGGGTTGCGCACGATTGTATTGGTCGATGGCAACCCTAGATAACACCATGGCCACCAAAGACCCTTCCAAATCTTCTCAATCTCCCCCGTCTAAAAAGCCCGATGCCACATCGTCAGGCAAGTCAAAGCACAACCGGCCGGTAAACATATCGCCCAAAGCTGCTGCCGCCGCTACGCGTATTGCCGATAATAAAAAGGCGCTTTTCAACTACCACATTGAAGAGCGCTTTGAAGCGGGTATGGTGCTTGAAGGTTGGGAAGTCAAATCAGTTCGCGAAGGCAAAGTGCAGCTGACCGACGGCTATGTGGTGATCAGGAACGGTGAACTTTTCATCATTGGTTGCCAGATCAATCCGCTTGGCACCGCTTCAACCCACGTCACGCCAGACAAGGTGCGCACCAAAAAGCTCTTGATGCACAAGGCCGAAATCAAGCGGCTGATGGGCAAAGTCGAGCAAAAAGGCTTCACGCTGGTGCCATTGAACATGCACTGGAAAGCTGGCAAGGTGAAGTGCGAAATTGGCCTGGCCAAAGGCAAAGGCGAGCACGACAAGCGCGACACCATTAAAGACCGCGAAGGCAAGCGGGAAGTAGAGCGCGCGATGAAGTCTAGGGCGCGTTAATAAATTCATTTTTCGGGCGTTTAGGTACGAAAGGGGGCGTCGTTGGGCGGTGCTTGCAATCCTCACGTACAAAATAACGCATTGGTACGTTGCGGTGTGCTCCGGGCCAATCGCCTAGCACCTAATGCCGAAATTTGAATTTCTAAACGCGCCCTAAAAAGCACAAACAGGTAAGGCAGTCAACTCAAGTCCCGCAGCGGGTGCGCGTCCGCGGTCCAAGGGCTTGCAAAATAAGCATCGGCCATGCCGGGCTTAACGTCTTCAATGCGCTGGGGATTCCACTTCGGTGCGTAATCTTTGTCCACTGCCAGGGCGCGAATGCCCTCAACCGTTTCGCTCCCAACGCCAGGGCGCAAATGAAAGCAGTTGGCAATCAAATCACGCTCCATGCGCAGGTCATCGGCCAGGGTCAAGCTGCGCGCCTTGCGGATCAGGTCCAGCGTGACATGTAGCATCAGTGGTGAGCGTTTGCGCAGCGTTGCAGCGGTTTTTGTGGCCCACACACTGCTTTTGTCTTTTTCAAGGCTGTCAACGATGTGTTTGACCCGCAAAAGTGAAAAATGTGCATCAATTTGGGCTGCAGCGCTTATTTTATAGGCGCTAGCAGCTACTAAATTAATAGCAATCCATTCGTTAACAGAATCTTGGCCTGCCAGTGACTGACCGCCCAGTTGCTCCCACAATGCCGGTAATGCAGAAGCCTGGCACAGGGTGTCTGCCAGGCCATAGGCCAACGCATCCTCGGCACCAATCACATCGCCCGTTAGCGCCAAATACTCGCCCACGCTGCCGGGGCAACGGCTTAAAAAGTATCCGCCGCCCACGTCGGGGAATAGGCCAATATTGGTCTCAGGCATGGCCATCTTGGTGTGCTCTGTGACGATACGAACCCGCGCGCCCTGCGATATGCCCATACCGCCGCCCATCACCACGCCGTCCATAAAGGCAATGTAGGGCTTGGGGTACGCGTGAATCAGGTGGTTCAAGCGGTATTCTTCGGTGAAAAACGCGTCCAAACCGGGGTCGTTGGCCAACGCCGCCGTATGCAAAAACCGGATGTCACCGCCTGCGCAAAAACCGCCAAAAAGCGCCTCAGGCGTGCCGGGCTGGCCAACCTTGTTGCTGCCGCGAATGGCTACTACCGTCACGCTCGGGTCGTCCCGCCAGGCAATCAGTGCAGTGGTTAGATCGCGCACCATTGCGAGGCTCAGTGCGTTGAGGGCTTTGGGCCGATTTAAGGTGATCAAGCCCGCGTTGCCGCGCCGCTCGAACAGCACTTCGCCGTTGCTCACCAGGTTATTCAAATCAGTCATGTCTTATTAAATTCCGTTGTTGTTGATTGTCTTTGGTTCCAACCCAGCAGTTCATTGACCACCAGCGCAGCAATCACCAGCGAGCCACCCCACAACACGTTCACACCCGGCACTTCACCCGCCCCAGCCCACGCCAGCAAGATTCCAAAAACCACTTCCAGTAGTGCCAGAAGCGACATTTCAGGTGCCTTCAACACCCTGGCGCATAGCACCGCCAGCACGCACGGAATAGCAAGCTGCGTCAGTCCCAGGCCGCCCAACAGCAGCATGTCGCGCGGGGTAGCTGCTAGCGGCAAAGACAGCGGCAATGCAACCAGCGTGGAGATGACCGCGCCAATTAGCACAGCCGGTACCAGGTCTACATCACTGCCGTGCGTTCGGCTGTACTGCACCAACGTCCAGTTGCTGGCAGCGGCAATCGGCACCATCAGCGCAACCAGCATGCCGCTAATCTGACTTGAAAAATCAAGTTGTCCCGCATAAATCCACGTCATGCCGATGCTCGCCACCGCTATTGCGCACCAGGTGCGAGCCGGAATTTTCTGTGCAATAAAAGCACGCGCCATCAGTGCGGTCATCAGCGGTGCAAGGGCCATCACCACCAGCACATTGGCCACAGTGGTCAGCGTCAGCGCCACCATGAAGGCGGTAAACATCACGCTCCAGCACAGGCCCGACAGCCACAGCGCCTTACCGCCCTTTAACATCTGCCCAAAAACCGCCCTGCCCTTGAACAACGGCAAGATCACCAGCAGCGAGAAGATGA
>JANPDQ010000261.1:0-5235 GCA_031431575.1 Polaromonas sp. | reverse complement strand
GGTCTTCAAACTTGCCAAAAGCGTTGGTGCGTATGGCATTTGCGGCGTAATTCCCCGCAAACGGCCTGACGCTGGCTTTGCCAGTGAAAACATTCAAATGGTTAAACCAGAATTCGGTCATTTTCGCCAGCAGCGGGTTTTCAAGCATGGGGTCGCTGCAAGCCATCAGGCGCCAGGCCATCGCGGTTTGCTGCATCTCGCGGCTAAAACGCTCCCCTTCGTTCATGCCCACCACCATGGGGCTGGGCGCGGTTGTGCTGGCTTGCGCTCGGGCGGCTTGGCGGGCGTCTCGCTCTTCGCGGTAGTCGCGCACGGTGTCTTTTAAAGGCTGGTTAAAACGCGCCAAGTCTGCGGGGATGGTCGGCGCGGTTTGGCTCGCAGCAAAAGCTGCATCAATTTGGCTGATGGCCCAGGTTTTTGGGTTGGGCTGCGCTGCCGCTGTAGTGACCGCTGTTGGACCGTAACCCAGGCGGGAGGTTACACGCCAGGTTGCCGCTGCGCTAGTGTCGGTCTGCGCAGCGACTGGCTTTGCAAAAGTTGCAATCAGCGTAATGCACAGTGCGGCACTTAGCGTAGTTAGCGCAGTTAGCAGGGTGCGACGCGCTGCGATTGATGAGTTGTGGACATGCGTTGTACGTTGTGCCATGTTGTTCTCCTGAGCGAGGCGATTGTGCCCTTGCCTAACGTCTGTGCGTGCAGTTCGGATGGCACCTTTACACAGCTTTACGGCTGGTCAGCAATTGCCCGTGGGCGGTGTCCGTGCCGTGGTGTCGCGGCACCAGCCCAAGGCAGGGGTGTGGGTTATATTGCCAGTCGCGCCACGTTATTCGTTTATTTCTAAGGAGCTTTGCCATGATGACTGTCATCGGAACTATTTTTATCGGCCTGATTGTTGGCTTTATTGCCCGCGCGGTGAAGCCTGGCGATGACAAGCTTGGCTGGATCATGACCGCGATTTTGGGTGTGGCCGGCTCATTTTTGGCTAGCTATGCTGGCAAGGCGCTTGGGCTGTACCAGGAAGGCCAGGTTGCTGGCTTCATCGCTTCTATTGTTGGTGCTGTGGTATTGCTGTTTGTCTACGCGCTAGTCAAAAGCAAGGCCAAGTAATCAAGACTGATCAATCGGCCATTTCAAAAGAAAGTAACTATGAAAATCGAAACTATTGCCGTTCACGGCGGGTACAGCCCAGACCCCACCACCAAAGCGGTTGCAGTACCCATCTATCAAACGGTGGCTTTTGCGTTTGACAACACGCAGCACGGCGCGGACTTGTTTGACCTGAAAGTAGCGGGCAATATTTACAGCCGCATCATGAACCCAACCAACGCGGTGCTTGAAGGTCGCGTGGCTGCGCTGGAGGGCGGCATTGGTGCGCTGGCGGTGGCGTCCGGCATGTCCGCCATTGCCTATGCTATTCAAACCATAGCGGAGGCGGGCGACAACATCGTCTCGGCGTCGCAACTTTACGGCGGCACGTACAACCTGTTTGCGCACACCTTCCCGCAAATGGGGCTGACGGTGCGCTTTGCTGACGCCAGCAAGCCAGAGACATTTGCGCAGCACATTGACGCGCGCACCAAAGCCATTTATTGCGAATCGGTCGGCAACCCGCTGGGTAACGTGACCGACATCGCCGCACTTAGCAAAGTGGCCCATGCGCACGGCGTGCCTTTGATTGTCGACAACACCGTACCCAGCCCGTACCTGTGCCGCCCGTTTGAGCACGGCGCGGACATCATCGTGCATTCATTGACGAAATATTTGGGCGGGCACGGCACCAGCATTGGCGGGGCGATTGTTGATTCGGGCAAGTTTCCGTGGGCGCAGCACAAAGAGCGCTTCAAGCGCCTGAACGAGCCTGATGTGAGCTACCACGGCGTGGTCTACACCGAGGCGCTGGGCGAAGCCGCCTACATTGGGCGTGCCCGTGTGGTGCCACTGCGTAACCTGGGCGCAGCCCTCAGCCCGATGAACGCGTTTCAAATTTTGCAGGGCATTGAAACCCTGGCCTTGAGGATGGACCGCATTTGCGAGAACACGCTGGCGATCGCCAAGCACCTCCAGTCGCACCCCAAAGTTAGCTGGCTGAACTATGCGGGCTTGAGTGACCACCCGGACCACGCGCTGGTGCAAAGGCAAATGGGTGGCCGCGCATCGGGCTTGGTGAGCTTTGGTTTGAAGTCTGACGACAGCATGGCCGCAGGTGCGCGCTTTCAAGATGCGCTGAATTTGTTCACCCGACTGGTCAATATTGGCGACGCAAAATCACTCGCCTGCCACCCCGCCAGCACCACGCACCGCCAGCTGAACCCAGACGAGCTGGCCAAAGCCGGTGTCAAACCCGACATGGTGCGCCTGTCGATTGGCATTGAGCATATTGACGATTTGATGGCAGACCTCGACCAGGCGCTGGCCAAAGTTTAAGTGGCTACAGCCCAATAAGTACGGGCGCAAGCAGCTATTAATTACATAGCTGTTTGCGACTGTATTCATTGGGCTACTGGCTAGGTTCTCTTTTTCCTGGACTGATCGTATTTCAGAGGTGTCGCTATGAACTGGATCATTCTTGTAGTTGCCGGGCTATTTGAAATAGGCTGGGCAATCGGGCTCAAATACACCCAGGGCTTTACGCGCTTGTGGCCAACGGTGGGGACCGTTCTAGCGATGCTGATCAGTATTGGGTTGCTCGGCATCGCGATGAAATCACTTCCCGTTGGCACCGCCTATGCGGTGTGGGTAGGTGTTGGTGCTGTCGGTACCGCGATTCTGGGAATCGTCTTGCTGGGCGAACCTGCAAACGCTGGGCGGTTAGCAAGCCTTGCGCTTATTGTTGCAGGCATTGTTGGTTTGAAGCTGGCTACACCGGCGTGACGGTTCAGAAAAGCAGAACCCAGCATTCATTGTTTACTCAAAAATTTATGACATCTGTCTTTCGCAATGTTTTGCTGGCCGTGTTTGCAGGCGTATCGGTCGGGTGCAATGCGTTGCCCGCCGAAAGGCTCAGCAGTTCCATACCCATCTACGCAACCCGTACAGACGCGCAGGCTGTAGCTGGCGGTCAGTTTGGCGCGGTACCTGTTGAAATTTCCAGCGAGTCCAGGCTTGAAATGGTGTCGGCGGAATGCGGTAGTGTTGCAGTTCAAGTTCGCTCTGGTTCCGGAAGAGTCGGTTGGGTTCCCGCCAGTGCATTGCCTGCAACGTGTGCGAATCGTGCAATGGAGACTCAGCAAGCTGTTGGTGCATCCAAAGTTGATTGACCATCAAAGCCGGTGAAAAGCTCACGGCGACACGATTGCGTCCAGCGCTTATCCTGCGGGATTGCACCCCTAAAATCATTGATAACCAGCGTCATACGCTACAAGAAAGAACCCATGAATTACGTGCACATCATTGTCTTGCTGGCCATCATCCAGCTCATTTTTTTCGGCGTGCTAGTTGGCCAAGCTAGAGGCAAATATGGCGTGAAAGCACCGGCCATGGTTGGTAACGAGCACTTTGAGCGTGCGGTGCGCGTGCAAATGAATACGCTGGAGCAACTGGTGTGCTTTGTGCCTGCGGTGCTGATTGCTTCCGCGTACTGGCCGCAGGGTTACGTTGCCGCTGCTGGCGCGGTGTACCTGGTGGGCCGGTTTATTTACTGGCGCGCTTACGTGTCAGACCCGGCAAAACGAGCTTTGGGATTTTTACTTACGGCTCTACCCACGCTTTTGCTGATTGCCGCTGGGCTGATTGGCGCGGTGACGCGGTCCGCTGCGTAGTGATTTGGTCGGCATTCGTATTTTGTGCATTTTAGGTGTTAAGACCAACAAATACGGGTGTAAGCAGCTATTGATTAAATAGCATATTTCGGTAATTCTTTACGTCGATGGCCTAGTGTTTGGCTGACGCTGGCGTCATTAAAAAGTCCCGAACTTCACCAATCGATTCGTCGGGCGCTTCTTCATGCGGCAAGTGGCCCACACCTTTGAACGACACGCGTTTTGAGCCAGCAATCGCTTTGAGGTAGTCGTTTGAATTGGCAAACGGAATCATTGCGTCTTGCTCGCCCCACACCAGCAGCGTGGGCGCGGTGATTTGTTTGAGAATGGGCAGCGGGTCAACCAACACGGTTTGCGACATGCGCGCCAGCAGCGCGTCGCGGCTGCCGGGGGCCAGCATCATGTCGTGGTAGCGCGTGGCCAGCAAGTCGGTCATGGTGTCCGGTTTTGCGTAGGCGGGTTTGAGGCTCATCGTTAACAGCGGCTTGGGCAATGTGTAGCGCATCAGCTTGACCATCATCGGTACCTCAGGTGCTTTGCCGTATTCAAAACCGGGGCTGGCAAAACCGTCTGGGGACACCAACACCAACTTGTCAACCTGAGCCGGGTAAGTTCCCGCAAACGTCCAGGCGATGCGCCCGCCAATCGAGTTGCCCACCAGGCTGGCGCGGACCAGGCCCAGCTTGTCCATCAAGGCAATCAAAATTTGCAGGCTGCGTTTGTCTGAATAATCTCCGGTGGAGTCGGGCGCGCTGAGGCCGGAGCCGGGCAGGTCGATACGGATCACACGCAGGTCTTTGGCCAAGGCGTTGGCCCATGGCTCCCAGGTGTGCAGGCTGGCGCCAAAGCCGTGCAGAAAAATCACGGCGGGCGCGGTTTTTGGCCCGCTGTCCCGCACGTGCAGGCGCGTGCCTGCAACGTCCACCATGTCGGTCGGTGCGTTCAGATAGTGGCGCTCAAGTGCAGCGCGGTCTTTGTCGGGTGTCCACAACCACCACAGGGCAGCAGACAGCAATGCACCAACACCAATCAAAATCACTGATAGCAGCTTCATGTTTTCACGCTTTGCATGCCTGCCAGTTTTCCACAGCCTGGCAGAGCGGGCCAAGGTTTGTGTGGTGCAGCCTTTGGCGACTGGAGTTTATTTTCCTTGTGAGTCATTGAGTCGATGTGCGGAACATAGGCAAAAGCGTTCTATCTTAAACAGCGCATGACGGTTAGACGCAGGCAGAAGCCGATAAAATGCTATATATTTAGTAGCATTTTACCCCTGTATTCATTGGGCTATCGGCCTATTTTGCTTAAAATTTGTGCTATTTCGCCCGTGTTGCCATGATAAAGTCGCTTCTTTGATTGCTTTGCAAAAGGAGTCCGAGCCATGAGCCACACAACGCACCGATCAACACTTGAATTTTGTGTACGCGGGTTTGGGCGGGCAATACGCACCAATGCCGTTGCCGTGCTGGTGGCAATTTGT
>JANPDQ010000260.1:0-1768 GCA_031431575.1 Polaromonas sp. | reverse complement strand
GCCGTAGCTCTCAATTTTGTCGATGCCAATGCGGTGCTTGACGGTAATTGGCACGCTCACCACATCCACCATGGCTTTGACGCAATCGGCCACCAGCTGCGGCTCGGCCATCAGGCAGGCACCAAAAGCGCCGCGCTGCACGCGCTCACTGGGGCAGCCGCAGTTCAGGTTAATTTCGTCGTAGCCCCACTGCTCGCCCAGCCTGGCGGCTTGCGCCAAATCAGCGGGCTCACTTCCGCCTAACTGCAACGCTACCGGGTGCTCTTCGGGGTTAAAGCGCAAATGGCGCGGCACGTCACCATAAATCAACGCGCCGGTGGTCACCATCTCGGTGTAGAGCAGCGCGTGCTTGGTCAGCAAGCGGTGAAAGTAGCGGCAGTGCCTGTCCGTCCAGTCCATCATGGGCGCAACCGAAACGCGCCCCGCAAAGCTGACATCTCCCGGCTGACTATCGCTATTATTTAAATAGCTGCTCACGCCCGTATTTATTGCGCCAGGCATCATATTGACTTATATTTGTTAAAACTACTCATACACAATGCGCGCCGCGCCCGCGTCAGCCTGCGCCATCCAGCTGGCCAGCGCAGCGTTGGTCGGGAAAAACCTGGCCTGCTCACCCAGCGCCAGCTCGCCCGTAACGACAAACGGCACATTTTCAAAATCTGCATGGCGCTTCAGGCTTAGGCGCACTGGCAAGCTGCGCTGCAGTTCGCCCTGCTCGGTCATCTCGCGGCGCGGCGGAAAGTCTTTGACCAGCCGCGCCACATCCGGGGCAACGCCATTCACGGCGACGTGAAGGTACTTGCCAAATTTGCAACGCGCAGCTTCCAGGTCCCAGACCTGCGTGACCTTAAAGCGCCGCCCAAACCGCTCGGACGCGCCTTGCAGCGTACCCTGCACTATGACCAGCTCGTCGTCTTTGAGCACATTACGGTTGGCGTTGTACATGGCCTCGTCCACCGTTGCTTCCAGCGTGTCGGTTTTGTCGTCAAGCTTGAAAATAACCACCTTGCCACGGTTGCCGTTGATAACGCGCAAGTCAGTGACGATGGCAGCCAGAATGCGAGTGTCGCGCGAGTCCATCAGGTCGTCCAGCTTGAGCTTTGCAAACTGCCTGACTTCATGCTCGACCGCATCAAACAAGTGACCAGAAAGGTAAAAACCAATCGCGGTTTTTTCATTCACCAGGCGCTCTTTGATGTCGAACGGCATGGTGGGCACCAGCGGTGGTTCTTGTGTGCTGGCAGCATGCGGGTCCATGTCGAACAAGCCGCTTTGGTTGGCATTGGCAATCATTGCCGAAGCAAAATCAAATGCCTGATCGACCGAGGCCAACAACTCGGCGCGGTTCAAATGCAGGTTGTCAAACGCGCCAGCTTTGATCAGCGCTTCCACCGATCGTTTGTTGAGTTTCGCCGTGTCTACCCGCACGCAAAAGTCGTACAGAGATGTGAAAGCCCCACCTTCATCCCGTGCCGCCACAATCGCCGCCACAGCCTGCTCGCCGGTGCCCTTGACTGCGCCCAGGCCATAACGAATGCTGGTGTCGGTGATTGGCTCAAAACGGTACTGGCCACGGTTAACGTCAGGCGACTCAAACGTGATGCCCATTTTCAGCGCGTCACCGTGCAAGATTTTCAGCTTGTCGGTGTCGTCCATTTCCACCGTCATGTTGGCGCAGAAAAACTCCGCCGTGTAGTGCACCTTTAGCCAGCCGGTGTGGTACGCCAATAGGGCATAAGCAGCGGAATGCGACTTATTGAAGCCG
>JANPDQ010000259.1:0-5467 GCA_031431575.1 Polaromonas sp. | reverse complement strand
CTTCACTCGAGGTCAATATGCAAACATTCGCAATTCTCGGCTTCACGTTTGGCTTGATAGCATTTGCAATGGCCGGCAAGCTCAGTAAAGATGTCAAGAACCTGCAAAGGCAGATGGAAGGCCTGAAAAAGCAACTCACTGATCCTACGAAGCTCTGACAGGTCAAGTAAGTATGCGTCGATCATCATTGCTTGCATTTTTAGTTGCCTCAGCCGCCGCTTTTCCAGCCTGGGCTTTGTCGCCCTGGTTCACCGGGTACACGGAGCCGTGGGACGCACCCGGCATCTATTACTACGTCGCACTGCTCGCGTTGGGTACCGCGTCGGGCCTGATTGCGGGCAAGCCGCTCTGGGCGCAATACGTCGGCGGTGTCTTCGGTCAATTGCTCTACGGATTGCTGTTCTTGCCGCTTGGGCCACTAGCTGCTGTCGGTCTGCTTTTTCTCGCTATGTGGTCGTTGCTGTTTCTGGCTGGTGCATATGTTGGCTCACGCGTGCGTAACTAGACCGCCCAACTACTGAATTCGCTTTTTTAACAAAACAACCTCCAAGGACACATCATGATTTCGGGAAGCTGCCATTGCGGACAAATCACCTTCAAGGTCAACGGCGACACCCCCGCCACATTGACCCGCTGCACCTGCTCGTTTTGCTCGAAGCGTGGCGTGCTGCATGCATATTACGAACCAGCGCAGTTTCACATTACCAGCGACAGCGCTTGCGATGCGGTTTACCGCTGGCAAACAAAATTGGTGGCGCACCATTTCTGCTTCGCATGTGGCTGCGGTACCTTCAGCGACAGCCCGGCTTTTGAGCCAGATGGCAGGTGGGATGGAGCCACCTGCCGCATCAGCGTGAACACGCGCTTGTTTGACAATTTTGATGCGGCGACCGCGCCAGTCACGGTGATTGACGGGAAGAATCTTTGGTAGCTGACAGGTTGCGCTGCGAGTGGGCCGGTTGCGGTTTTTGGTCGAAACACCCCAGATTTATAGGTCTAAGGCTGTTTGCGAGCCGCTTCCGGTCTTTTTAGGCTCATTTCAGGTATCATTTTGGCTTTTAGCCCAATAAATACGCGCGGAATCAGCTACTGAATAAATAGCAACTTTCAGAAGATTTTTGTTACCCAAACTAGATTGCAACACCATTTTTTTTGGACCATCCGCCATGTGAATGACATAAAACCCGACAATAAAATCAAATGATTCACAGCCGGGATGAAACCATGACTCAGCGCAGCCTCATTCATCGATTTTTACTGCTGCTCTTGGTGGCGGCTACTTTGCTTTTGACTTCCTGCTCGAAATCTTGGCTCCCAACTGAGCTCAAACTCAACCATGCGGTTTATCAAACCAAAGTTGAACACTTTGCCGGACCTGGTGGCATCAATCAGTCGTTTACCGTTTACGAACTCCCGCCGGAAATTTCAGCAACGATTACAAACAAAGGTTTGGCGTACCTAAATTCGCTGCCCAAAGAAAAAAAGGAAGCTTCATCAGCGACGGGTCCGTGGTGGAGCACTTTTAACAACTGGCGAGCGACACCCGTCCCCATTGAGGTGGCATGGCTGCGATTCGGGCGCGATTTGGGGAAAGACTGGAAGCCTTCCATCACGACTTTCTATAAGTCCTTCAAGGGCGACGACGGAAAGAATGGTTTTATCACATCGATTTCACCTGAATTCAGTGATGCATTTCACGAGGCTATTTCCGCGCCAGCAAGCTTTTACGCTTTCGGTGACTACCGCGGCAAGTGTCTCCTTGTTGTTTCACCCAAGTCGGGAAAAGTGTTCTATTTGTATAGAGATTAACAACGACTTGACCAAATTCCTGCGCTGGATTGTCACTTGCCGCACTGCGTAAATGCCGGGGAGTTCAAGCCAAGCGCTCAAGTGGAAATATTTTGGCGTTTTACCCAATCAATACGGGCGCAAGAAGCTTCTGAATTAATAGCGTTCAGGAATTTATCAACCCATCACGCCATACTCGCCACCCCGTTCAATCGCACGCTGGTAAGCAGGCCGGGCGTGAATTCGCTGCAAATAGCCCATCAGCCTTGGCCGACTCGCATTTAGCCCGCCGCGTGCAGTCGCTGCCTCTATCGGGAAGCTCAATTGCACATCTGCAGCGCTAAATTCGTCGCCCACAAACCACTGCGCCTTGCCCAGCTCTGCCTCCAGATAGTCCAGGTGCGTATTGAGCTGCGGCATGATGAAACTGCTTTTGGCTTTGCTTGAGATAGCCTTGGCAATCGGCTTGACAAAAAACGGCATGGGCGTGGTTTCAATCTTGTCAAACACCAGCTTGAGCAGCAGCGGCGACATCAGCGAGCCTTCGGCGTAATGCAGCCAGTAGCGGTAGCGCAGGTAGGCGGGCAGCTCTGTAGCTGGCGCAAAGCAGCCATTGCCGTAGCGTTCAACCAAGTATTCGATGATGGCGCCGGATTCGGCCAGGGTTAAATCGCCATCGGTCAGCACAGGGGATTTGCCCAGCGGGTGCACCTTGCGCAATTCGGGCGGGGCCAGCATGGTTTTTTTGTCGCGCTCGTAGCGCTTGATCTGGTACGCAAGGCCAAGCTCTTCAAGCAGCCACAGCACGCGCTGCGAGCGGGAATTGTTCAGGTGGTGGACAACAATCATGGCGTTTTCCTGGTGTGCATAAAAAGCCATTGTGCAGGCCACACACAAGATAGTGCCGCAAAGCCTAAAATGAATTTGTGATTACCCAGCCTCCACCCGCAGTTGCCTCCATCCTCAATGCCGATCTGCACTGCCACTCAGTGGTATCTGACGGCACACTCACACCTGAGCTGCTGGCAGCCCGCGCCGCAGCTAACGGCGTTGAGCTGTGGGCGCTGACGGACCACGACGAAATTGCCGGTCAAAAGCGCGCAGCGGCGGCAGCAAAAAGTGCGGGAATCAAATACCTGACAGGTACTGAAATTTCGGTCACGTTCGCTGGTGAAACAGTACACATTGTCGGCTTGGGTTTTGACCCCGAAAACGCAGACCTGGTGCAAGGCTTGAAAGCCACACGCGGTGGCCGCACCGAACGCGCCAAGGAAATGTCTGACGGCCTGGCCAAAGTCGGCATCAAGGGCGCTTATGAAGGCGCGTTGAAGTTTGTGGGCAACCCCGAGCTGATTTCACGCACGCACTTCGCCCGCTTTTTGGTGGAAAGCGGCGTGTGCAGCGAGACCAATGAGGTGTTTAGAAAATACCTGACCGAAGGTAAGCCAGGCTACGTGGTGCACCGCTGGGCGTCGTTAAAAAACGCGGTGGGCTGGATTACCGGTGCCAAAGGCATCGCCATCATTGCGCACCCGGCGCGCTACCGATTCACGCCAAATGAAGAGTACGCGCTGTTTACTGAATTCAAAGCGCACGGCGGGCGTGGCGTAGAAGTTGTCACTGGCAGCCATTCAGCCGCTGAATACGTGAAGTACGCTGAAACAGCTACCGAGTTCGGCCTTGCCGCATCGCGCGGAAGTGACTTTCACAGCCCGGAAGAAAGCCGCACCGATTTAGGAAATTTGCCCTTCTTGCCGGGCAGCTTGACGCCGGTGTGGGAGCTACTGGCCGACCGCGTGCAGTGACCCACAGCGCACGCAAGCAGCCCAACACGCTGGCCGGCATCGGCTTGACGATTGCTGCGATGGCTTGCTTTGCGACTTTAGACACCACTACCAAAACCATATCGCTGGGCGTGCCGCTGCTGATGGCGCTGTGGTTTCGCTACGCTTTTCAAGCGGTGGCGACGTCACTGATGGTGGTGCCTTCCCGCGGGCTGGCAGTGCTGCGCACCGCGCACCCAAAATTTCAAATCATGCGCGGCGTGCTTTTAATGCTTGCCAGCACGTTTGCTTTTTTCAGCCTGCAGTACATGCCCGTGGGTGAATTTACGGCCATCATCATGATCACGCCTCTGGTCATCACGCTGCTGGCGTCCACAACGCTGCAAGAGCGCGTATCGCCATTGCGCTGGGCCCTGGTGGCGGGCGGATTTGTTGGCACGCTGGCCATTATTCAGCCGTGGGACGAAACGTTTTCATTCGCAACGCTGCTGCCGCTTGGCGTGGTGGTGTGCAACAGCGGCTTTCAGGTGCTGACCAGCAAGCTGGCGAAAACTGAGGACTCAGTGACCACGCATTTGTATACCGGCTGGGTTGGCACCATCATTGCCACAGTGGCGCTGCCGTTTGTTTGGGCGCCACTGGCCAGCGGTTGGTTGTGGGCAGGCTTGCTGTTGATGGGCGCTGCAGCGTCCGTCGGCCACTATCTGTTGATTTTGGGCTACGCGCGGGCTCCAGCCGCTACGCTAACGCCTTACCTGTATGCGCAGGTCGGCTTCGCCATGCTGGGCGGATGGCTGGCGTTTTCCCATGTGCCCAACGGCTGGGGGATGATGGGCATTGCCTTGATTGCGGTATGCGGCGCGGTGGGCGCTTGGCTTGCGGTGCGAGAAGGCAAAGTACCAATTCAGCCCGCAGAGACGTAAAACCACCTCGAACAGCACGCACACCATGCCCCAGTTCTTTGAAGTTCACCCCGACAACCCGCAACCGCGCTTGCTCAAGCAAGCCGCTGCGTTGCTCCAACGCGGCGGCATCGCGGCGGTGCCCACCGATTCAAGCTACGCGCTGGTTTGCCACCTGGACGACAAGGCCGCAGCCGACGCGCTCAGGCGCATTCGTGGCGTAGATGACAAGCACCACCTCACGCTGCTGTGCCGCGACTTGAGCGAGCTGGCCAACTACGCGCGGGTTGACAACAAACAATTTCGCATGCTCAAAGCCGCCACGCCGGGCCCGTTCACTTTCATTTTGGACGCCAGCAAAGAAGTGCCGCGCCGGGTGAGCCACCCCACCCGCAAAACCATCGGCCTGCGTGTGCCCGACCACAAGGCACTGCAAGCGCTGCTGGAGCTGCACGGCGCACCGCTGTTGTCCACCACACTGATTGCGCCGGGGGCGACGGAGCCACTCAATGATGCTGATGAAATTCGCAGCACCATTGGCCACGAGCTTGCCGCCATTGTTGACGCTGGCGCCTGTTTTCAGGAGCCCACCACCGTCGTTGACCTGACGGCCATGGGCGATGGTGGTGAAGCAGTGGTGGTGCGGCTGGGCCGGGGCAACCCGGCGCTGATCGGGCTTTGAGCTTGCGCTGGCCAATCGCTTGGGTCTGAGACAATTCGAAAATGGATATTGCAAACGTCATTCAAACCATCGCCATTTATGCGCTGCCCGTACTCTTTGCCATCACGCTGCATGAGGCTGCACATGGATATGTTGCCCGCCACTTCGGCGATGACACTGCGTGGGTTTTGGGCCGCGTAACGCTGAATCCTCTAAAACACATCGACCCTGTCGGCACCATTTTGATGCCCGCCATGATGTACCTGGCCACCTTTGCCATCCCCGGCGGGCCGTTTATTTTGGGCTATGCCAAGCCTGTACCAGTTCGGTTT
>JANPDQ010000258.1:0-8067 GCA_031431575.1 Polaromonas sp. | reverse complement strand
TAACCTTGCCTCAGACCATGCATTTGGCCCACATGGATCTCTGGATGCAGGTAAAAAACCCTGGGAAGCAGCCGTGGGAGTACGTCGCCAACCTGCTCGATTCGTTCTACATGCAGGCCTTGGCCGGCTCCGACCAGCTGCGCCAGCGTGTGGTTTTTGCGCTGTCACAGATTTTTGTGGTCTCAAGGGCCAGCAACGAGGTAGTTGACCGGTCGCGATGCCACACCAGTTACATCGATATGTTGGGACGCAACGCCTTCGGCAACTTCCGTACCCTGCTGGAGGAGGTGTCCACACACGGGATGATGGGCGTGTATCTTTCACACCGTGCCAACCCGAAGGAAGACCCGGTAAAAGGCACCTCGCCCGATGAGAACTACGCGCGCGAGGTAATGCAGCTGTTCTCGATTGGTCTGGTACAGCTCAACCCTGACGGCACGCCTAAGCGCGACGGTGCGGGCAAAACGATTCCCACCTACAGCAACGCCGATGTCGGCGGTCTGGCCAAGGTGTTCACAGGGTGGAGCTGGGTACCTAGGGACAACAACGATTACCGCTTTTGGGAGAATTTTCCGGATTCCGACATTCAAATTCAGCCCATGGTGCCGTATGCGAAGTACCACTCGACCTCGGAGAAGCGTTTCCTGGGCGTCACCGTGCCCGCCAACACCTCAGCACGGGAGAGCTTGCGCATCGCCCTCGACACCTTGCACAACCACCCCAATACGGGGCCCTTCATTGGCCGCATACTCATTCAGCGGCTGGTGACAAGCAACCCATCTCCAGCCTACCTTTCGCGCGTATCGGCGGCCTTTGCCAACAACGGTGCTGGTGTTCGCGGCGATATGAAGGCTGTGCTTCGTGCCATCTTGCTGGACGACGAAGCCCGCTTGCCTGCCCGCGCTGGCGATGGCCGCCAAGGCAAAGTACGCGAGCCCGTGCTGCGCCTGACTGCTTGGGCGCGTGCGTTCGGTGCCAGCTCAAAAACAGGCGAGTTCCGCATCCGTGGAACCAATGACCTCGGCCAAGATGTGCTTGCCGCGCCATCGGTGTTTAATTTTTACCGCCCGGGTTTTGTGCCACCGGGCTCGGCTATCGCCAGCGCCGGGTTGGTGGCGCCTGAGCTGCAGATCAATACCGAGTCTCAGGTGACATCGTATATCAACTTTATGTCTAGAGTCGTCGAAAACGGCGCCGGAGATAACGGCGACGTGAGCTGCAGCTATGCCACCGAAGTGGCCCTGGCGATGAACCCGACGGCGTTGATCGATCGGGTGGATCTGATGCTCACCGGCCAGCGCTTAAATGCTGCCACACGCGCTTCCATGCTCAAGGCCGTCGAGTCAGTGCCGGCCACGGCCAGCAACGCTGCGCTCACCCGGGCGCGCATCGCGGTAATGCTTGTCCTATGCAGCCCCGAGTTTTTGGTTCAAATGTAAAGGCCAAGAAATGAAAAATACCCACACAACCAATCCCAGCCGCCGCCAGTTTCTGAAAACAGCGACGCAGTTCACAGCGATGGGCGCTGCTGCGCCTATTGCACTCAACCTAGCGGGCATGCAGGCTGCAGCTGCGCAAACCGCCGGTGACTATCGCGCTTTGGTGTGCGTGTTTCTCTTCGGGGGCATGGACCAGACCAGTACTGTGGTGCCATTTGACAGCGCCGAGTTCGCGACGATGTCTGGGGCGCGCGGCAGCATCGCGCGGCCCGCTGCAGATTTCATTTCGCTAGGCAGCGTAGCCTCTCAGGCCAATCGCAGTTTCGCGCTAGCCAAGGAGCTGTCGCCGCTGGCAAACCTGTACACGCAAAAAAAGCTGGCGATTGTGGCCAACGTGGGGCCGACGTACACGCCGCTGACCAAGGCCCAGTACAACGCCGGCGCGGCGGGTGTTCCGCCGCAACTATATTCACACAACGACCAGCAATCGGTTTGGCAGTCCTCGGGCGCCGAGGGCGCCACGATTGGCTGGGGCGGGCGGTTCGGTGATCTGCTAGCGTCCAATAACGCTAACAACCCGATCTTCAGCACAGTCTCCGTTAACGGCACGGCCGTCTTTTTGTACGGCAACACGGTGCAACAGTTCCAGGTTGGCAGCGGCGGGCCAGCCACGGTCTCGTCGCTGCAGCGGCTGTACAACTCAACCCAGGCAGGCGCAGCACTGCGGGAGATCATCACCGCCAATCCAAGCCCGCTGTTCGAGTCGCATTTAGGTGAGATTACCCGGCGCTCTCTCAGCGCCAACCAGACGCTGAAAGATGTCCTTACGGGCCCACCGCTAACCACCGCATTCAACCAGAACAATTCGTTGGCCAAGCAGCTGAGCATGGTGGCACGGCTGATCGCTGCGCGGCAGAGCTTGGGCATGCGCCGCCAAGTGTTCTTCGTCGGCATGGGTGGGTTTGACCATCACGACGGGCTATTGACAGGTTTGCCAGGTTTGCACACCCAGGTAGCCGATGCGATGTCCAGCTTTTATGCCGCCACCGTTGAGATGGGTGTGGCCAATCAGGTAACTACCTTTACGGCCTCGGACTTCGGACGCACGCTCACGAGCAACGGCAACGGTTCTGACCACGGCTGGGGTGGTCACCATTTCGTCATGGGCGGCGCCGTCAAGGGCGGCACGATTGCGGGGACGTACCCAACTGTCGCGTTGGGCACTGCAGAAGATGTGAGTGGGGGCCGACTGCTGCCTACGACCTCGACGTCACAGTACGCGGCCACACTGGGCAAATGGTTCGGCGTGCCGGAAGGCTCGCTGAGTGATGCGCTGCCGTACATCAACAACTTCAGCGTCAAAGACTTGGGGCTGTTTTTGTAGAGATACGCGATGTAAGAACTTGGCGTGCTGGGCGCGATTGTGGCGAGCATGGCGGTTTATCTTCCTCATCACATAGCTCTAGGCTGGTAACCACCGCTGTACGTTATTGGCCGCGCGGGCGGCTTTTACAATGCAGCCCATGAACTTCATCCGCTTTACAGACTTGTGTGCGCAGGGCCAAATCAAAGGCAGGCGCGTTTTCATCCGCGCTGACCTGAATGTGCCGCAAGATGCAGCAGGCAACATTTCTGAGGACACCCGCATTCGCGCGTCGATGGCGTGCATTCAACTGGCGTTGGACTCCGGCGCAGCCGTCATGGTCACATCGCATTTGGGTCGGCCGATCGAAGGGCAGTTCAAACCCGCTGATTCGCTTGCGCCAGTGGCCAAGCGCTTGGGTGAGCTGATGCACCGCAACGTGCCGCTTTTGTCTGATTGGGTTGCTAAGGTTGACGTTCTACCTGGCGATTTAGTCATGCTCGAAAACTGCCGCGTCAACGTCGGTGAGAAGAAAAACGATGAAGCGCTGGCCCGCAATATGGCCGCTCTGTGCGATGTTTTTGTACACGACGCATTCGGCACGGCGCACCGGGCTGAAGCATCGACCTACGGCATCGCCCAGTTCGTAAAAATAGCCTGCGCAGGGCCGCTGCTGGCCGCCGAGATGGACGCGATATCCAAAGCCCTCACCAACCCGCGCCGCCCACTGGTGGCGATTGTGGCGGGCAGCAAGGTGTCGACCAAGCTGACGATTTTGAAGGCCCTCGCCGCCAACGTTGACCAGCTGATTGTCGGCGGCGGTATAGCCAATACCTTTATGCTGGCAGCGGGTTTAAACATTGGCAAAAGCCTGGCCGAGCGTGATTTGCTGACCGAAGCCGTAGCCGTGATTGAAGCCATGAAAGCGCGGGGAGCCGCCGTGCCCATTCCCGTCGATGTGGTGTGTGCGAAAACCTTTGCCGCTGACGCTATTGCCACCACCAAAGACGCAACCGATGTCGCGGACGACGATTTGATCCTCGACATTGGCCCCAAAACTACCGCCATCTTGGCGGCGCAACTCATGGCTGCAGGCACGATCGTGTGGAATGGCCCGGTCGGCGTGTTCGAGTTTGAAGCCTTCTCGCACGGCACAGAAGGCATCGCCAAGGCGATTGCGGCCAGCAGCGCGTTTTCAATTGCAGGCGGTGGCGACACCGTGGCGGCGATCGCCAAATACGGCATTGAAAAGCAGGTGGACTACATCTCGACTGGTGGAGGCGCTTTTTTGGAAGTGCTCGAAGGCAAAACGCTTCCTGCGTTTGAAATACTGCAAAAGCGGGCTGCAGCAGCATAGTTTTAAGCAAAAATAGCTTACAGCCCAATAAATATAGGCGTAAACAGCTATAATTTATATAGCACTGGATGCTGCTTCAACTGTTTATTTTCAACAGTTTGTAAAGACACAACTAGAAAAAGGCCATCGTTCGCACTTCAATGCTTTCGCGCTTTTGGGCATCGGCCCGCGTTGTCGGGTCTTCAAAGGCGGTGTGCCCCATAAAGCGGGCCCGGCCATCTGCCTCGGAGTCGTAGGTTTTCAACAGCAGCGCCTGGTCGGGCTGCATGTTGGAAAAGTAATACCAGCGGTGTTCAGGTGAATGGCGCATCACGTAGATCTCGCCAGTGCGTTCGCGGTATTTGAGGTTCATGCGCAGCATGTCGTCGCTCGCATGTGTTGTGGCATCGCACATGGCCAGCGGGAGCTCTTCAACCGGGCGCGTTAACGGCTTCCACACGTTGTAAAACGCCACGCGCCGCTTGAGCAAATCGCCCGCCTCGTTGGGCAAAACGTCGTGCACGCGCTGCGGCCCACTGGCAACCGTGTAGTCGCTGTGCACCAACATCACAGCGGGTCGTTGCACGGTGGTTTGGGCCGCCAGGTCAGCGGGCAGCCGTTTGCGAATGGTGTGGTCAAACACCACCACCCGCGCGGCGCCAGTATGCTTTTTGACAAACGCAATGATCTGGCCATAAAAAGCACTTTTTACTGCTTCGTCATCGTCAAATTGCTTGAAGGACGGCTCGAACGAATGGTGCTCAAAACCCTCCCTGTCGGCTGAAATCGACGCCTTGATCGACCACGCATCGAATATCGGCACTTCATGGCTGTCTGTGCCCGGCGGGTTGAGTTGCACGCCGGGCTCAGGGTCGTAAAAATAGTAATCCGGTGCCTGGCCGTTATCAAACGTGTAGTTCAGTTTGGCGTTGACACTTGGAAGGCTGGGGCGGCCCGCAAGGTTGGGATGGCTCGCAGTGTGAAGGGCTTGCATGGTTGTGTCGTGTGGTGGTGAATGGTCGATGTACAGGGAAGGTTTTTTATTCGTGTCTTCAGGACTGATTGAGCGGACTGACTCAGTCAAGCAGCGATGGGTTCCAGGCTAAAACCTTCGCCCACATGGGTGTTGTGCCAGCACGGGAGCTTTTCAACCCCTTCAAACATCCAGCGCTTGATGTGGCTGTGCTGGGCAAACGGAATTTGCTGCCAGCCGTGCAGGTGCAGCGGCGCAGCCAGGGCAATGTCAGCAATGGTGGGGTGGCTGGTTCCGGCAACCCATTGGTGCGCAGCCAGTCGCGCATCAAGAATGGCCGCCAACTTATGAAACTGCGCGTTGTGCGCTTCAAGCACCGCCGCATCAGCAGCGCCGCCCAGCAGTGGCTTAACGCAGTTTTCGACCAAATAAACATAGCAAGCTGCAAACCAGCTGGACGACTCCCACAGCAGCCAGCGGTTGATGTCTGCGCGAACTTCCAACCCGGTCGGGTAAGCTTTTCTAGCACTCGCAGTGCCTAGTTTGTCGGCGGCGTACATCAAAATCGCGTTGGACTCCCACAACTCAAAATTACCGTCACGCATGGCGGGAACTGACGCGTTGGGATTCAGCCCGATGTAGGGCATTTCTTTTTGCGCGCCTTTGAAGTAGTCCACGTGAACCAGCTTGTAGGGCGCGTCCATCAACTGCAATCCAGCCAGTACTTTGCGGCAATTGATCGTGATAGGGTCGGCATGAAGTTCTAGCATTTGGGTTGTCTCCTGGTGGGATGATTTAATTGTTGTGGTGGGCTGCACGCAGCGCGAACGCCCAAGCGGAGATTACTTCGCTTGGCGCGCCGTGTGGTGATTGACAGCGCGAAAACGCATCGCTAAAGTAGGAACTCTTTGTATCTAAAAACGACACAATGACGGTCTCTATTGACACCCTGAGCGCTTTTGTTGAAGTCGCCAAACATTCAAGTGTCAGCGGCGCAGCCAAAGCGCTGGGTGTTCCGAAAAGTGCGGTCAGCAAGCGTGTGGCCAGCCTGGAGGCCAGCGTTGACACCACGCTTTTCAGCCGCAGCACGCGCAAAATCGCCCTGACCAGTGCGGGCGAACTCTATCTTGATTTTGCCCAGCGCACGGTAACGCAGGCCAGCGCTGCGCTTGAAAGCGTGCAAGATTTGCATGCTGCCACCAGCGGCGGCCTTGCCGGGAAAATTCGCCTGACCGCGCCAGTCTCGTGGGGGCAGCAGGTGCTGGCCAAACACCTGCCAGCGTTTGTCACACTGCACCCGCAGCTGGAGCTTGAGCTGCAGTTAAGTGACCGAATAATGGACCTGGCCTATGAACGCATTGATCTGGCGCTGCGCTGGTCCAGCATCCCGCTGCACGGTTTGGCAAGTGAGCAAATTGCCTCGGTTGAGTGGGTGTACGTTGCGTCCCCAGCGTACCTGGCGCGCGCTGGTACCCCCTTGAGCCCACAGTCTCTGGTTGACCACAGTTGCATGTGCTACTGGCAAGAAACCTCTGACGACGTTTGGGCGATGTGCAGCGCGCAGCCTCGCGCAGGCCTGCTCACAGGGCACGTGACGGTGCGGGTGAGTAGCCGCTTTCATGCCAACAATCCCGAAACCGTTTGCCTGGCAGCTATTGCAGGCTGCGGCATCGCCCTGCTGCCTGGGTACGCCTGCGCTGAGGGATTGCGGCGTAAACAGCTGGTGCGCATTTTGCGCACGTGGACCCCAGTGACTAAATTTGGAACCCACATCACCGCTGTTGCCACGCCAGAGCGGATGCGAACCGCCCGAATCCGGGCGCTGGTTGCTTACCTGTGCGCGCAGGCTGCTTGAGATCTGTCGGCTTTATTAAATTTGCAAAAACTGCAGTACAAGCAGATTGTGAATGGTCAAAACCGCATGTGAGCCAGGAAATTTGGGCGCAAACAGCTCCTTGTTCTATAGCAATTGCCATTCGTTTGGGCAACTCAGCTTCCAAACAAATCCGTATGTGATCCAGCGCGTACGAAATTCAGCTGGTCTCCTTCCAGCTGATAAATTAATAAAAAGTCTCCACCAATGTGGCATTCCCGGTGGTCAGCCCAGTCACCGTTCAGGGCGTGAGCCAGCCATTCAGAGCCAATTGGAGCGTCGTTGGCAATGAGTAAAAGCATGGCCTTTTTGAACTGCACCATGTCATACCTGCCTGAATGTGACAGTCGAACTCAATCTTTAAGAAAAGCTTTGGCGTAGTCGCAAGTCCGCGGCACGCTGGCGCGCTTACTTGCCGCTGGCTTTTTCAAGATCAGCTAAAAGTTCTTCGTCAGAGGCAAACCGCGCTTTGCGGGCAGCCATCAGGGCGCGCCACTCCTGCATGGCCGCTTACGTTTCAGCGTTCGGAACCTTGAGCTCTAGCAGAAAAGCCTGGTCAACCACCACCCGCCGCAAAAAATAGTCGCACCGCGTCGGACACCGACAAGCCCATTGCTGTCAGTGCCAGCGTAGCCTGGTCTTTGATGTAGTCGTCCCCGCGAATGTGGAGCATTGAAGTTTGTGCGGGCATAGTGGTTGATTTCTGGTGAAGCCTCCACTTTGTCTCTCAATTGAGACTTTGAGCAACTATCAAAAATGTAATTTAAGAACAACCACACTATTAGCCGATGCAGATGAACTTAAAAAAAGGTGGCTCGGCATGGAATGTCCAATTTGCTTAAATTGCAATGCAACTGTTAGAACGCACGAAACAAAAGACGCAAGCGTCGTTGATTGCCCGCAATGCCTCGAATTTACGATAACCCGACGTACCTTGGTAAATCTTCGAAGTGCTGACGCAAGCGTACGTTGGAGGATCTCCGCTTGGCTGGTTCAATACTGTCCTTCAATTCTTACCGAAGCCGATGTGGAACAGGCACTGAATGCATCTGTGCCGGGGCTTTTGTATCGAGCAACTCGCAT
>JANPDQ010000257.1:0-1727 GCA_031431575.1 Polaromonas sp. | reverse complement strand
TCGCACATCGTCAAAAGCCAAATATCGACCACCCGCGCCGTCTTTGCCCATCACCTTCAGCAGCACCGGCCATTCACCGTTCATCAGAGCCCGGTCAACCAGCCGCCGTCTGCCTTTTGCGCGCTTGAAGTTGGCGTTCATGTATTTGGTAATCTCGCTTGAATCCAGACCCAGCACCGTTACACCCGTTGCAATGGTTTTGGGGCTGGCGAAGGTTTTTAATCTTGCCAATTCTTTCGTGTCGATTGCTCCGGCGCTATTGATGATGGCGGAGCCTGCCCCTTTTTTATCGAGTGGGCCGTTGCGCAATTCATTGAGCTGGACTCCCTGCGTGTTGCTGCGCAGCAGTGCCAGCGGGCCAAGGCCATTGGCGGCCATGGCAATGCCGTAAATAGCCGCTGGCGGAAGCTCGGGCGCTCCGTCGCCCTTTTTTGCAAGGTCAACAATCGTGCTGACAATTTTGCTGATCGGCTCTTGGCCATCTGCCAGTTGCCCAGCCGCCACCAGTGCGCGCAAGAACGGGCACGGGTTACCTGGCGACACGGGGTGCTGCTTGGTTTGCTTGCTCGTCATGGTGTCTCCTGAAAGCGAAAATAAGCTGATTTATACAAAAAATAGGACTGTAGCCCAACAAAATAGGGCGTAAAAGGCTATTGAATATATAGCAAACAGCCCGTAGACAAAATGCCGTGAAGCAAGCTTGGCAAGCTGCCTGGTGATGCAATTGCTGCGCGCCAGCCCAAACAAGGTGCGCAATTACTGCTTTTCATCCCCGCCGGGTGTTGCGGCGTCAGCCATCGCGCCCACGGCTTTACCGCCAAGCTTCACCGTGCCAATTGCGGCCTCGGCTACCAGGCCTGCCGTGCCTACAGCGACCGACCCGACTGCGTCAGCCACTGCCAACACTGTGCAGCCTTGCAGTGCGAGCAAAGCAGTCAATGCCAAAGCTGGCGGGGATTGAAATGACGTCATGGTGTACCCCTCAAAAGATGAGGATGGTAACGGTCAGCGTGCCGTTAGATTGCGTCACAACACTTCTTTACCTGGTGTGGTTAGGCAGACATCAAAACAAACATCAGGCAAACATCAGCCACCCAAACGGCATACAAACAGCCATTTGCGGTGTAAATTTAATCATTTAGGCCTGTAGCCCAACAAATACGGGCGCAAGCAGCTATTAAATAAAAAGCAAAATTACGCCTGTTAATTGTTTACTTTTTCTTGCCAGCCAGCACAAAAGTGATCTTCATGCTGACGCGGTACTCGGTGATCTTGCCTTTGCTGACCACCACTTTCTGGTCTTGCACCCACGCGCCCTGGATGTCGGCAATGGTTTCCGACGCTCGCGCAATGCCTTGCGAGACGGCATCGTCAAAGCTCTTTTTACTGCTGGATGTGATCTCTAGTACTTTGGCAACGGACATGAAAAAATCTCCTGGTAATCAAAAAGTAATAGCAACCCCAAAGATAGCTGACAACCGTGCCAATTGCAACCTGCTTGCTATCCCCACATCACCGACCGCATGGAAATCGAGCCACCCTGAAAGTTGGTGTTAAAAAATCGCATCGGCTCATTGGCGTCCACCGCGCCTGCGGCATACAGCAGCGGCAAGTAGTGCTCATGGGTTGGGTGCGACATTTTGGCCAGGCTGCCCAGCTTTAAAAAGGTTTGCAGCGCAGCCAAATTACCTTGTTGAATGTGCCCGCCAGTGGTTTGGTCAAACTCC
>JANPDQ010000256.1:0-1677 GCA_031431575.1 Polaromonas sp. | reverse complement strand
CCGTTTGCCGTACGGCGGGTAAAACAAATCACCGCGCGCCCATTTCGATTGCACCAGCACGGGCTTTTGCATGGTCAGCCGCAAAAAGCCCGCTTCACCGTGGTAGCTGCCCCAGCCGCTTTCGCCGATGCCGCCAAACGGAAGGTTTTCATGCGCAATGTGCATCAGGGTGTCGTTGATGCTGACGCCCCCACTCACCGTACGGGCCAGCACGGTGTCGCGCACCGCGCTGTCTTGCCCAAACCAGTACAGCGCCAGCGGGCGCGGCCGGGCGTTGATGTAGTCAATCGCTTGGTCAACCGAGTCATAGGGCACTACGGGTAGCACTGGGCCAAAGATTTCTTCGTTCATCAGTTTGGCGTCTGGCGGGACGTCAAACGCGAGCACGGGTGCCATCTGGCGGTGCGCTGTGGCAACGCCGCCGGTATCAATGGTTTGCAGCCGCGCGCCGCCCGCTTCGGCGGCGGCGAGCATGGCTTGCAGGCGCTCGTGGTGGCGTGGGCTGATGATGGCTGCGTAGTCCGGGTTACCCGCGATGGTCGGGAAAAGTTTTGCAACGGCTTGCGCAAACGCGTGGCCAAACGCAGCTTCTTGGCCCTTCGGCAGCAGCACGTAATCAGGCGCAATGCAGGTTTGCCCGGCGTTCAGCAATTTGCCGTGCGCAATTTTGAGGGCGGAGCTTGGCAGGTCGCAACTCGCGTCGATGATGCAAGGCGACTTGCCGCCTAATTCGAGCGTGGTGGGCGTTAAATTCGCTGCCGCTGCTTTGGCCACGATGCGGCCAACAGCGGTGGAGCCGGTGAAGAACAAATGGTCAAACGGCAGACCTGAGAATTCAGCGGCAAGCGCAACGTCGTTAGCGCCATCGCCCAACACCACGCACACTTCATCTGCAGCAAATGTTTTGCCAATCAGCTCGGCCATCAGCGCTGACGTTGCGGGTGTCAACTCACTGGGCTTGAGCATCACGCGGTTGCCCGCGCTCAGTGCCGTGATGATGGGGCCAAGCGCCAATTGCACCGGGTAGTTCCACGGCGACACAACACCCACCACGCCCAGCGGCTGTCGCTGCAAAAATGCGCGTGCGGGCTGCAGGTAGATCGGCGTCGGTACCTTGACCGATTTCATCCACTTGGGCAGGCACTTGAGTGTGTGCGACATCAAGCTGCGCAGTACCAGCAGGTCAGCTACTTCAGTCAATTGCACACTGCGCACGCCGAAATCTGCCTGCACGGCTTGCGCCAACGCAACGCTGTTGTCATCAATCAAAGCTTTCATGCGCAGCAGGCGGTCGCGCCGCACTTCAAGCGGCACGTCTACGTCGCGGCGGCTTGCCGCGTATTGGTCGTCAAAAAGCTGGCGCATGCCGGGGGCGGTTGAAGTAATCATGCCGAATCATAGAGGCGGATGGGCTTCATTTATTAGGGGTGCAGCACCACAATAAAAAAGGCGATGCATTGCTGCATCGCCTTACACAGGGAACTTTCAAAAACACTTGGGCGATTACAAACCGATCACGCCGCCATCGTTTTTGGTGATCACAATCGTTGCCGACCTTGGTCTGCCTGATGCACCGCCCGTCCCATAAGCCGCCACACCACCGCCGTTGGCTGGCCAGTTGCTTTCAAAAATCTTGGTGGTGAACTGCGCGCTGGTGGTGTTTTCACCGGGGTGCTG
>JANPDQ010000255.1:0-1975 GCA_031431575.1 Polaromonas sp. | reverse complement strand
CACGCGGGCCAGGTACGCGCCGCGGGCAATCAGCTCGGGGCTTGCTGCGGTTGCTGCTTGCGGTGAGTTATGAGTGGACTCATCTCGCGTGTTTTGCACCCATAGCCAAATCGCTGCTGCTATCAGCAAGGCGGCGGCAATGGCGGCGATGCGCAAGGCGCGTTTCATGGTTTGGGATTCACTGAATTGGCGCTCAGCGGAGCACTGCCGCAGACGATCGCCACCGCACCCTTTGCCAGCGGCGGCGCAATGGTTGCAGGGCTCGTCGCCGTCGGTAATTTCAAGGCTGCCAAGTAGCTGCTGGCGGCGTTGATGTCGTCACTGGACAAGAGCTTGACCACGGTTGCCATGCAGTCGGGCGCCTGGGCGCGGCGGTGGCCGGTTTTCCACGCGCCAAGTTGGGCATTTAAATAGTCACGTGGCAGGCCCAGCAAGCCGGGCACGTTGGGCGCGACGCCCGTCATGGCTGCGCCGTGGCATTGCACGCAAGCGGGTATGCCGCGCGCTGCCTCGCCGCCCAGAACCAACTGCTTGCCGCGCGCAAGCTGATCTGCGCTTTGCTGGGCGGCAATCGGCGAGGGGTAGGGTGCTTGCAAGCTGGAAAAGTGCTGCGCAATTTCCATCAAATAGGCGTCACTTAAAGGAGCAAGCAGTTGCGTCATCAAACCGTACTGGCGCTTGCCGTCCCTGAAGTTGATGAGCTGGTTGTACAAATAGCTCGCAGGCTTGCCCGCCAGGCGCGGGTAGTAGCCATCAGGCGCAGCACGGCCTTGCGGGCCATGGCAGCCGGTGCAGGCCAAAACTCGTTGGGCGATGTCGTCCTTAAATGCTTCTTTGAGCGGCGCCTGCAGTGGCTGCGCGGCTGCGGCAGTGGTTATCAACCATGCGCAAACGCCCAGCACCCAGCGGATGAGTGCGTGCTGCAGGCGGTGTTGTTGGGAAAGCATAGTGGTACGGTTCGCTAGGAGCCCGGGTGGCTCTTTCACGATTTTGCCCGATACCGCCTCGCGCAGGTGTATCACGGCTAATCGCCCCTGTCAGCAAGGTGCAGCCTCGAATTTGCGTACTTTTCGTGTTTAGCCGAATAAAAATAGGCGTAAGCAGCTATAAAAGTAATAGCAATCTAAACTGTACTACGGATTGCAACCCACCACCAACTGTTCGACACAATGAAGATATTTTTCTCAAACGCGCACGCAGCGCACGCCCCTGAGTTCGAGTTTTTTCGGGGCGAACGCGTTGCGTGTTTTGAAGCGCCACCGCGTGCTGAATTTGTGCGCACCGCGTTGTTGGCCAGCGGACGTGTTTTGACCGACCCCACGCACGACAGCAGCGCCGTGCTTAAGCAGGTGCACACCGTGCGTTACCTTGATTTTTTGGAGTCCGCCTGGGGCCAATGGCTGGCACTGGACGCCGCAAATGCCACGCGCCAACCCTTCCCGTCGGTGTGGCCCGTGCGCACGCTGCGCAGCGATGCGGTGCCCACCAACTTCATTGCGCAGTTGGGACTGTACTCAATGGACAACGGCAGCCCGATTTCTAGCGGCACGTGGGCAGCGGCCAAGGCTGGCGCTGATGCAGCCGCCAGCGCTGCGGCAGCATTGCAGGCTGGGGAGCGCGCAGCATTTTGCGCCACGCGCCCGCCAGGCCACCATGCTGGGGCTGACTTTATGGGCGGCTATTGCTTTTTGAACAACGCTGCCGTTGCCGCGCAGGCGCTGCTAAACGGTGGCTGCAAGCGCGTTGCCGTTCTGGACGTGGACTACCACCACGGCAACGGTACACAAAGCATTTTCTATGAGCGCGCTGACGTGTTGTTCGTCAGCCTGCACGGCGACCCGCAAACGGAATACCCGTTTTACCTGGGCCATGCGGATGAAGTTGGCAGCGGTGCGGGCCACGGTTTCAATTTGAATTTGCCGCTGGCTGCTGGCAGCTCGGCTGCGCAGTGGTTTGCTGCGCTTGAAGTGGCCTG
>JANPDQ010000254.1:0-2023 GCA_031431575.1 Polaromonas sp. | reverse complement strand
GCAAGACGCCGTGATTCGCGCGGCAATCACGCTGAAGTTGTCACTTTTTGAAGATACCGGCGCCATCGTTGCTGCCATGACGACCAGCATTCCCGAAGCGCCCAACAGCGCCCGCAACTGGGACTACCGCTACTGCTGGTTGCGTGACGCGTTTTTTGTGGTGCGGGCACTCAACAGCCTGTCGGAAGTCGGCACGCTGGAAGACTACCTGCGCTGGCTCGGCAATGTGGTGGCGCAAGCCAAGGGCGGGCACATTCAGCCGCTGTTCGGCATTGGCCTGGAGCGTGACCTGCCAGAGTCGATTCAAAGTCACCTGAAAGGTTACCGCGACATGGGGCCAGTGCGGGTTGGCAACCAGGCACAAGAGCATTTTCAGCATGACGTGTACGGCAATGTGGTGCTTGGTGCGTCGCAGGCCTTTCATGACCACCGCTTGCTGCACCGTTCTGGCGCGGCTGAGTTTGCGCAGCTGGAAGCGGTGGGCGAGCAAGCCCTGCGCAGCTACGACCAGCCTGACGCAGGCATGTGGGAGCTGCGCACCCGGGCACGCGTGCACACCTCATCGGCATTGATGTGGTGGGCCGCGTGCGACCGCCTGGCCAAAATTGCCGACACGCTCAAGCAGCCTGCCCGCACCGCGTATTGGCATGGCCATGCTGAAGCCATGAAGACCCGGATTTTGCGCGAATCGTGGAGCGAAGCGCGTCAGGCATTTACCGAGAGCTTTGGTGGCAGCAGCCTGGACGCCAGCGTGCTGTTGATGATTGAAGTCGGCTTCATTGACCCACATGACCCACGCTTTTTAGCCACAGTGCAGGCGCTGGAAGCCCAGTTGTGTGACGGCCCGTACATGCGCCGCTATGAGGCACCCGATGACTTCGGCAAGCCTGAAACGGCGTTTAATATTTGTACCTTCTGGCGTATTGACGCGCTGGCAAAAACAGGCCGCAAAGACGAAGCCCGGGCGATTTTTGAAACCATGCTGGCAGCCCGCAACCACCTGGGCCTGCTATCAGAAGACACCCATCCCGCCACGGGAGAAATGTGGGGAAACTTTCCGCAAACCTATTCCATGGTGGGCATCATCAATGCTGCCACGCGGCTGTCTGCGCCGTGGGAATCCAATGTATGAAAAAAGGGATTAACAGGGTATGAGCCGCCTCGTGGTGGTGTCCAACCGCGTTGCTGACCCGCGCAAGTCAGCGGCTGCGGGCGGCCTGGCGGTGGCACTTGGCGAGGCCCTTGCAGTCAACGGCGGGCTGTGGTTTGGCTGGAGCGGTACCATCGTTGAAGGCGGCGCCCCCGGCGAAGGCGACGTACACACCCAGCACGCTGGCAATGTGACGTTGACGACGCTTGATTTGTGCCGCGACGACCACGACAGCTACTACCTGGGCTACAGCAACGGCGTGTTGTGGCCGGTGTTTCATTACCGGCTGGACCTGGCCAACTTTGACGCTGGCTACATCGGCGGCTACCGGCGCGTTAACCAGCTGATGGCCCGCAAGCTGCTGCCACTGCTGAAACCCGACGACACCATCTGGGTGCACGACTACCACCTGATTCCGATGGCGGCAGAGTTGCGTGCCATGGGTTGCAAAAACCGCATTGGCTTTTTTCTGCACATCCCGCTGCCGCCGCCACTGATTTTGGCTGCAGTGCCGCAGCACGAGTGGCTGATCAAATCACTTTTTGCTTATGACCTGATCGGCTTCCAAAGCCAGGCCGATGTAGAGCATTTTGCGAGTTATGTGGGCAAGGAAGTCGCTGCGCAAACGCTGCCCCAGCACCAATTCCGCGCGTTTGGCCGCAAGGTGCAGGCGCAGGCGTTTCCCATCGGGATTGACGTTGATGAATTTACGACGCTAAGTCGCGGCAAAGACGCAAACGACATGTACGAGCGCATGACCACCGAATATTTGCGCCGCCGCTTGCTGCTGGGCGTTGAGCGGCTGGACTACTCAAAAGGCCTGCCGCAGCGGCTGCGGGCTTTCCGGGAGCTCTTGAAAAACTACCCTGAAAA
>JANPDQ010000253.1:0-2283 GCA_031431575.1 Polaromonas sp. | reverse complement strand
TCGCGTTTTGTATGGCGGGCGGCTACGGCATCAAGATTGAAGAAACCGTGCAGGTGCAGCTCAATACGTACCGCGTGGCGCTGGAATATTGGCGGCGTTGGCAGGCGAATTATTTACAAAAATAAGGGGACAGCCATGGATTGTTTTTATGTATTTGCGTTGGGCGGTATCTGAGTGGCGTGCTGTAACTTGGGTATGCAAGGTTGATATGTGGCGAACCTAACCCGCAACGGACACGGCGTATCTGCCTCCGCGAATGTCCCCCGCCCTTTGGGCTCCTCCTTGATTTCGCTGCGGCAGACACACCATGTCCATCGCTGATCGGTGTTTCCTAGCCTGGTCTAGCAAAATACCAAAAGCGGTCTGCCCGGGTGTTCTGCGGAGGTCAAGGAGGAGCGCAAAGCGCGGGGGACACGCAGCAGAACACTCGGGCACACCGCTCACTCTCACAACAGCTCACCTGTCTTGAACCCTCTCCCCCAATTATTTGACTTAAGCCATCAAATAACACCAATTTTTAAGGACTTATCCGGGTGACTTCAATATTTTCAGACAACGCAGTTGACCAAGCCATCACCAGCCGCCAATCCATCAGGCAGTTTTCACCAACCGCTGTGCCGCGCGAAACCATTACGCGTGTACTTGAAGTTGCCAGCCGCGCACCGTCAGGCACCAACACCCAGCCTTGGAAAGTAGCAGTGCTGCAAGGCGCAGCGCTGAGTAGCATGTGCGCAATGGTCTGTGCCGCACACGACTTGCTGCGGGCCAACCCAGAGCTTGCCGGTGAGTTCAAAGAGGCCTATCACTACTACCCCGAAAAGTGGACGTCACCCTACATCGAACGCCGCCGCGAAAACGGCTGGGGCTTGTACAACCTGCTGGGAATTGGCAAGGCCGACAAAGATGCCATGCACGCCCAGCAGCAGCGCAACTTCCAATTTTTTGACGCGCCGGTGGGTTTGATCTTTACGCTTGACAGCACGCTGGAGCGCGGCTCATTGATTGACTACGGCATGTTTTTGCAAAATATCATGGTCAGCGCGCGGGGGCACGGCCTGCACACCTGCCCGCAAGCCGCGTGGAACCGCTTTGCCAAAATAATTCTGCCGCATATCGGCGCGGCTGAGGGTGACATGCTGGTGTGCGGCATGGCTCTGGGCTTTGCTGACGAGGCTGCGCTGGTCAACACCTTTCGCACGCCGCGTGTTCCGGTCAGTGAGTTTGTGACCTGGCTGGAATAGCTCGCGGCCAGCGTCAGGGTAAAGTCAAACGTTCGCTATTTTTTAAACCTTTTTTTGAATTGAATTTTCTATGCCATTGACCACCAACCCTTCCGGCCTGCAATTTGAAGACACCGTTTTAGGTACTGGCGCAATCGCCAAAGCCGGACAGCACGTCAGCGTGCACTACACCGGCTGGCTTTTTAACGATGGCGTGCAGGGCGCCAAGTTTGATTCCAGCAAAGACCGCGGCCAGCCGTTTCAGTTTTCACTCGGCGCTGGTCAGGTTATAAAAGGTTGGGACGAGGGCGTGCAGGGCATGTCGGTCGGCGGTACGCGCCGTTTGGTGATACCCGCAGAGTTGGGTTACGGCGCACGCGGCGCTGGCGGCGTGATTCCGCCAAATGCCACATTGCTGTTTGAAGTGGATTTTTTGGGTTGATTCCCACACGCGCCAAGTGCCCATGATCATCACGAGTCTTCTAGACACTGACCTGTACAAGTTCACAATGATGCAGGTGGTGCTGCACCAGTTCCCGGGGGCTGAAGTGGAGTACCGCTTCAAGTGCCGCAACAAGGGTGTGCTGGCACCGTACGTGAATGAAATTCGTGAAGAGATTCGCGCCTTGTGCAGCTTGCGGTTTCAAGATGCCGAGCTGGCGTACTTGAAGGCGATGCGCTTCATCAAGGCCGACTTCATTGATTTTTTGGGTATTTTCAAGCTCAATGAAAAATACGTCAGCGTCACCGCGCTGCAAGGTGGTAAGCACGATGGCGAGATTGAAGTGTCGATCAAGGGCCCTTGGCTGCACACGATTTTGTTTGAGATTCCGGTGCTGGCCATCATCAATGAGGTGTATTTTCGCAATACGCAAAAGCAGCCTGATGTCGTTGAAGGTCGCAAGCGCCTGGACACCAAAATCGGCCAGTTACAGGCCGATGGTTTGAGCGCGTTGAAGATTGCTGACTACGGCACGCGCCGCCGCTTTGGTAAATCCTGGCATGAGGAAGTGCTGCGAACGCTCAGCACACGATTGGGTCCCGGTCAAACCGGGCAATTTGC
>JANPDQ010000252.1:0-4169 GCA_031431575.1 Polaromonas sp. | reverse complement strand
AAGCCGGTCAGCACGTCGATTTTTTTGCCTGACGGTTTACCGCCAGCAAACGGCACGAAAGTCACCTTGTAGCCACTCAGCGGTTTGCGGTTCCATGAGCCATGCTCGCCCACGAAGACACCGTTGGCCAATGCGGCCGGCATGGTCTTCGGGTTTGAAAACGCCATGCCCAGCGGCGCAACGTGCGCGCCCAGCGCGTAGTCTGGCGACACTGATTTGGCTACCAAGTCAGGCCGTGGCGGCTGTACGCGTTCATCTACATTTTTAGGCCCGTAATAGGAATACGGCCAGCCGTAAAAAGCGCCGTCTCTTACGCTTGTTAAATAGTCGGGCACCAAATCGCTTCCGATTTCATCTCGCTCGTTTACCACCGTCCACAGTGCGCCGCCTTCGGGCGCAAAGCCCATGCCGTTCGGGTTACGCAGGCCAGACGCAAAAATGCGGTGTGCTCCGGTTTTAGGGTCAACTTCCCAAATTGCGGCGCGGCCTTTTTCTGCAGCCATGCCGCGCTCACCAACGTTGCTGTTCGAGCCAACCGTAACGTACAGCTTGCTGCCGTCCGGGCTGGCAATCAGGTTTTTGGTCCAGTGGTGGTTAATCGGCCCACCCGGTAAATCAACTACTTTGCTTGGCGCTGCCGTAATGCTGGTCACGTCTGGCTGATAGTCAAACTTCACCACCGCGTCAGCGTTGGCAACATAAAAATCATTGCCAATCAGCGCCATGCCGAAAGGAGACATTAAATTTTGCAAGAACACGGTGCGCACCTCGGCTATGCCGTCGCCGTCGCGGTCACGCAGCAGCGTGATGCGGTTGGCCGAGGGAGTTTTCGCGCCTGCGCGGGCCATCACCAAGCTCGTCACTGCGCCTTTTATGCTTTTTTCGCTGTGTGGCTTGGGCGGCGCATTCGATTCAGCCACCAGCACATCCCCATTGGGCAGCACATACACCCAGCGCGGGTGGTCAAGTCCAGTTGCAAATGGCGTGACGGCCATGCCAGCCATTGGGGTCGGCATGGCACCTTGGGGCCAACCTTTGGCAGGCGCAATGTTGACCGTTGGGATCAAGCGTTTTACGGGCGGCGGTAAGGTCGGATTAGCGCCTGTGTCTTCAGACGATTGCAGGGTAGCGGTGTCGCCACAGGCGGCAAGAACTGCCAGGGCGACAGCTTGGAGAAAGCGCGTTGGCGAAACGAGCGAGGTAAAGACATTGCGCATGGTTCAAACCTTTGGGTGGGCGATTGAAAAACACCGCTGGCCTGGTCGCAAGCGTGAAGCATCCGAGTGTCAAGGCGAAGTGCGAAATGCCCTGTCAGTCTCGTTCAATTTATGCTGTAAGGTAGCTGCCAAAAGCGGGGGGGCGACGCTTTAATTTTGGCGATGGTTAGCTTTTCATCCGCCAAGAAAACTGCCGTTTGCAGTTATAAATGCCCCGCTCACCCAAGTTACCGCTTGTTGCCAGGCTCTGAAATTTCACGCACTTCCACATCCACCACATCCGGGTTAGGTGCAGGCTGGTGGCCCTGTGCCGGGAAACCTTGACTCGGCCATTGCCCCCGCGCAGAATATTTTTGTACCCTTTGAAAAACCACCCAGGGCGTGGGTTTTTGCCAGGTCACCAGCGCTTTCAGCAAGGTAAGCACCACCGCAATTAGGCCCACGGCCAACAGGCACACGGCAAACACAAGCGCAATCGACGCCAGAAAAAGCTTGAGTACAAAGCGAAAAAAACCAGACAGAAATCCACCGGGGCTATCAGCCATCAGTAAACCTTTCAAAAGTATCAAATGACACTGTAAGCGGCAATTTCAAGTCCTTCGGCTGTCTCGGGTTGCACCCAACCCAGCAGCCGGCCGAAGCAGCTTAAAGATGAAGCTGAGAAAACCGAGCCAAACCGACGAGGCTCACCAGCGAATACGCAGTTTTGCAAACAGCTTGCTCAGAACAAACAGCGGCCCGACCCACAAATACTGAATGTCTTCAAAAAAAGAAGGTTTTTTGCCTTCCAGCTTGTGGCCTATAAACTGCAGAATCCACGCACCCACAAAAACCGCAACACTAATCGGCAGCACCTGCGGGCCCATCGCCAGCACGATTGCAATGCCAAGCAAAGAACACACCCCCATCGCGGCCAGGAAAACCATCGACAACCGCGCGTAGTACACCAAGCTGGCAGCAACAAATGCGTAAGCCACAAAAGGGTGCACGGCAAACAGCATGCCGACCAAGCTGACCATGATCAGCGGAATGGCGATGAAGTGAATCAGCTCATTGCTAGGGTTTTGGTGGCTTTGCCCGTAGTGGGCGATGAGCTGGTCAACGCGGCGCGGGTGTGTGTTAATGGATTCAGAGGTGGTCGTCATGTGCTGCCCGTTCTGTGGTGTGACTGTACGCTTTGCATGTTTTTAAGCAAGCAACGCCTGCGCAAACTCACGCGCGTTGAATGTTTCCAAATCTTCCAGCTGCTCACCCACACCAATGAAGTACACCGGCACGGGGCGCAGGGCGGGCGTTGCAGCTTGGCGCTCTCGGGCCCATAGCGCTATCGCGGCCAGCACGCCGCCTTTGGCTGTGCCATCGAGTTTGGTCACTATCAGGCCAGTTAGTTGCAGTGCATCGTCAAAAGCTTTGACTTGTGACAATGCGTTTTGCCCGGTGTTGCCGTCGATCACCAGCAGCACCTCGTGTGGTGAAGAGCTGTCGGCCTTCTGCACCACGCGTTTAATCTTTTTAAGCTCCTCCATCAAATGCAACTGCGTTGGCAAGCGGCCTGCTGTGTCAACCAGCACCACATCTTTGCCGCGTGCTTTGCCTGCCGTTACCGCATCAAAGGCAACAGCGGCTGGGTCGCCGCCTTCCTTGCTGATGATCTCGACCGTATTGCGGTCAGCCCACACCGTCAATTGCTCGCGCGCGGCGGCGCGAAAGGTGTCCGCTGCTGCCAGCAACACACTTGCGCCTTCGTTGGCCAGGTGCTTGGTGAGCTTGCCAATCGATGTGGTTTTGCCCGCACCGTTCACGCCCGCAACCATGATGACGGTGGGTTGCTGCTGGCCAATCACCAGGCTGTATTCAAGCGGTTTAAGCAAGTCGCTGAGCGACTGGGTGAGGATGTTTTTAACAGCTACCGGGTGCGTTACGCCGCTGCTGGCCACGCGCCGCTTTACGTCGTCCAGCAGGTAGGTGGTGGCTTTCACGCCAGCGTCGGCCATCAGCAGTGCAGACTCCAGGTTGTCATACAGCGCGTCGTCAATTTGCGTGCCTGTAAACACGCTTGAAATGCTGGAGCCCGTTTTGCGCAAGCCCGAAGTAAGCTTATCCAGCCAGCGTTGTCGCTCTGCGGGTAGAGCGGTGATACTGTCAAGGTCCAACGGCGTAACCAGTGCGCTGCCAATCAAACTGCCTGCGGGCAATGGCGGTTTTTCGGCTATGGCGCTGCTCGCCTCTGCAATGGTTGCCCCGGGCGGGGGAGATTTTTTCTTGAAGAAACTGAACATTGAGCCTACTTTTGAATCTCACCAGGTTATGACGCACCATTCTATGAAACACCCCAACCTAAAAGCTCTTTCATTTGCTTTGTCATTGATTTTCACTTCGGCACACGCGCAAACGCCCAATCCAACCACCTCAAAAGCAGAGCAATTTACCCTCGCCAACGGCCTGACAGTCATCGTCAAGCCCGACCGCCGCGCCCCCACCGCTGCGCACATGTTGTGGGTGCGCGTGGGGTCCATCGACGAGGTGGACGGCACGTCTGGCGTAGCCCACGTGCTGGAGCACATGCTGTTCAAAGGCACCGCCACCACCAAGCCGGGTGAGTTCTCACGCCGCGTGGCCGCATTGGGCGGGCGCGACAACGCCTTTACCAGCCGCGACGCCACCGGCTACCACCAGCAAATTCCATCGAACAAACTTGAAGACGTGATGCGCCTGGAGGCCGACCGTTTTGCCAACAACCAGTGGGCTGACGATGAATTCAAACGCGAGATGGAAGTGGTCAAAGAAGAGCGCCGCTCGCGCACTGAAGAATCGCCGCGCGCGCTGATGTATGAAGCCGCCACGGCCATGACGTTTACGGCATCGCCCTACCGCAGGCCCATCGTCGGCTGGATGAGCGATTTAGCTGCCATGACGCCGCAAGACGCGCGTGATTTTTACAAGCGCTGGTAT
>JANPDQ010000251.1:0-2490 GCA_031431575.1 Polaromonas sp. | reverse complement strand
CTTGCCGCGCTTGTCTCGGTTGAGGTTGTCATAGCATTCCTTATCTTTACGCTTGCTAGGCTTGTTACGGCTTTTGCAAGTTCTGATCGGATCGCCATCCTGGCGGACCGGCTGCAAAGTTTGCCGGTGGCTTGGTTGGATGTTGACCCCGTTGGTCACGCTGCCAACACGACGTGAGGCTGGCAGCTTGACAAGGGTTGTCCCTTACTTTTTTGGAACTTCGCGGATTCTATGGGGTAGCTTAATAACCTGTCAATACTGTAAAACTAGTTTGATATGTCTAATTTTGAATAATAGAAGGGGCTTTCAGCCAAAACAGCGCTAAATCAACTGTTTAGAGGTGTTTTTTGAGAAGTCGCTCTAACCCAATACAGTTTGCGAAAAATGTTGGAATTGGTAATAAGTCACGCGCGGCAGGCACTCCGGCAATCACACACCGCACAGTGATTGATATTTATGCGTTGCGCCCGTCTTGGTCTCGGCGTACCTTACGGGTGTTCGGCCTAGCCGAGCATCGTTGGGTGAGTCAGGAATGGCAACCCCAGCAAATCTTCAAAGTAATCACTTGCTTTGACTGCACTTCAGGGCGATTCATCCCCTGCATGCAACCCCAGACGGCATGGGTTTTATGCTCGCCGCCGACCCCGGTCAGTTTATCTGGCCGGGGTTTTTAACTTTCGGCTTGGCAAGCGTTGTGAACCACAAAACTACAAATTAAGGTACTAAGCCATTGACCTTTTCGCCCCGTTATTAAAAACTAAGGGTATGACCAGTCAAGCTTCCAGTACGCCGCAACCACTTCCCAAACCCCGATTTACCAGTAAAAAATGGCTAAAGGTCTTGGCTGGTTTGCTGGCTGGGCTGCTTGTTTTGTGGGCGCTGGCCTATGCGCTGGTGCCGATGATTGCCAAATCGCAAATTCAAAAAATCGCGAGCGAAAAGCTCGGCAGGCAAGTCACCGTGGGCAGCATCGACTTCAAGCCCTGGTCGCTGGAGCTGGCGATTAACGACCTGGCCATCGCCAAATCCGACCCGGCCACTGCCCAGATCAGCATCAAGCGCATCTATATAGATGCAGAGCTTGAATCCCTGCTGCGCCTGGCCCCAGTGGTGGATGCTATTGCGGTTGATGCCCCCGTAGTGGCGCTCACCCACCTCGGCGGCGGGCGTTATGACATTGACGACGTGCTGGCCAAGCTCAAGCCCGCGCCGGATGCGCCCCCGACGGAGCCAATGCAGTTCGCGTTGTACAACCTGGTTTTATCTGGCGGGCGCGTTGACTTTACCGACCAGGCCGTAGGCAAAACGCACTCCGTGAGTGCACTGGATGTATCCGTTCCATTTTTAAGCAACCTTGAATCGAAGCGCGAGGTAAAAACCGCGCCACGGCTGGCTTTCAAGCTCGGCGGCAGCAGTTTTGACTCTGCGGCAGAGGGCACGCCGTTTGCGCAAACCCGCAAAACCGATGCGGTCGTCAAGCTAACGAATTTTGATTTGGCCCCGTACCTGGCGTATTTGCCCGCCAGCTTGCCGTACAAGCTGACGGGCGCGGTGCTGAACCTGGACGCAAAAGTGGCGTTTGAGCAAAGCCCCACTGCTGCGGTGAAGGTGTCGGGCGTGGTGGCCATCAGCAACGTAGCCGTGCAAACCAGCCAAGGCGGGCCGCTGCTGGCGTTTGAGCAACTGCGGGTAACGATGGCTGACGTGCAGCCGCTGGCGCAGTCGGTCAAATTGGCCCAAATTGAGCTGACCGCGCCCGTGCTCAATGTGTCGCGCGACAAGGCAGGCCAACTCAACCTGCTGCCTGCTAAAAACCAAAACGCTATTAAATCAGGAGCTGCTGGCGCCCAAGAAGAGGGCGCTACAGCCCTAAAAGACTTAAAAAATGCACCTGTAGCCAAGCCAGCGCCCTGGCGCGTCGATGTGGCCAGCGTTGCCGTGCGCGGCGGGCGCGTGGCCTGGCTGGACGAAACCCTTGCCGCACCAGCCCGCGTTGACTTGGGCGCGGTCACGCTCGACGCATCAAAAATCGCCTACCCATTTGCAGCCAGTGCCCCGTTGGCCTTCAATGGCTCCATGGCGTTGAATACAACCGCTACCAAAGCCAGCGCAGTGCCTGGCTCGATTAATTTCAGCGGCACGGCCACCGACAGCGCCGCCAGCGTCAGCGCCACGGTGGCCGACTGGCCTTTGGCCATGGCCGCTAAATATGTGGGGCAGTTTTTATTGCCAGCCCTCGGCGGCCAGCTTAACGCGCAGCTGGGCATCAACTGGCGCGCCGCCACGCCGCTTGAGCCGCAGCAGCTCAACATCACTGGCACCCAAGCAGCACTAATCGACGTGCTGCTTGCCGAAGGCAAAACCTCGTTGGTGGCCATCAAGCGCGTGCAGGTCGATGGCATTGACATCGATGTGCCCGGCCAGTCGTTTAAAGCCGCCAAGCTGCAGGTGCTGCAGCCCAAAGCGGTAGTGGGCCGTGATGCCGACCAA
>JANPDQ010000250.1:0-3560 GCA_031431575.1 Polaromonas sp. | reverse complement strand
GGCTTGGCATACAAGCTCGAATACGCTGATGACATCGCCCCTGAAGACGTGGTGTTTGAAGACAACGGCGTCAAAGTGCTGGTTGACCCGAAAAGCATGGCCTACATCGACGGCACGCAGCTTGATTTTGTGCGTGAAGGTTTGAATGAAGGATTTAAGTTTTTAAATCCAAATGAACGTGATCGCTGCGGTTGCGGTGAGTCTTTCCGAGTGTGAATCTGCAGTCCAATGATTTCGAACTTTTCAGATTAGCGCAAAAGTTCAGCCAAGACCGAGTCGCCATCGATGCCCGCTGGAAAGAGCTTCAGCGACAGGCGCACCCGGACAAATTCGCGGCGCAAGGTGCCTCAGCCCAACGCGTCGCCATGCAGTGGTCGGTGCGGATTAATGAGGCTTACCAGCGGCTTAAAGACCCACTCAAGCGCGCCGCTTACCTGTGCGAATTGAACGGGGAACCCGTCAATTCTGAAAACAACACTGCGATGCCGGCGGATTTCCTTATGCAGCAAATAGAATGGCGTGAGGCGTTGGACGATGCAAAAACTGCGCAGAATTTAGATCAAATAGCAATTAATGCAAACAAATACGGGCGCGAGCAGCTATCAAAAATAGAACAATCAATTGATGCCGAAGGCGACTTCAAACTCGCCGTTACACATGTCAGAAGCTTGATGTTTGTTGCGCGCTTTGCCGCTGAAGTTGATGCACGCATAGACCAACTGCCCGCATAAAAAAATAGACAGATTGACAGATAGTTAGACGGATTTCTTTAACCGACATGGCACTTCTCCAAATATCAGAACCCGGCCAGGCGCCCAACCCGCACGAAAGGCGTATTGCCGTCGGCATTGACCTGGGCACCACGCATTCGCTGGTGGCCAGCGTGCGCAATGGCCTGTCTGAATGCCTGCCCGACGACGAAGGGCGTGTCATTTTGCCAAGCGTTGTGCGCTATGTTGACGCCACCAAACGCCAGATCGGTTATGCGGCATTGGCTGCGCAGGTTGAAGACCCGGCCAACACCGTCTCGTCAGTCAAACGCCTAATGGGCCGTGGGCTGAGTGATATCGGCAGTCATTCCCAGTTGCCTTACCAGTTCATCGACAAACCTGGCATGGTCACGCTGCAAACGGTGGCTGGTGAGAAGAGCCCGGTGGAAATCAGCGCTGAAATTTTGGCAACGCTGCGCTTTCGGGCTGAAGACACCTTTGACGACGATATTTTTGGTGCGGTGATTACCGTACCCGCCTACTTCGACGACGCGCAGCGACAAGCCACAAAGGACGCAGCGCAACTTGCAGGCCTGAATGTATTGCGCCTGATCAACGAGCCCACAGCAGCGGCGATTGCTTACGGGCTGGATAACGCCAGCAAAGGCGTATTTGCCATTTACGATTTGGGCGGCGGGACTTTTGATATTTCTATTTTGCGATTGACTGAAGGCGTGTTTGAGGTGGTGGCCACTGGAGGCGACTCAGCCTTGGGCGGTGACGACTACGACCGGGCGTTGGTCGAGCTGGCTTTGACCAAAGCTGGTCTAGCTGCAAGCGTGCTGACACCTAAAGACACTGCTGCGCTGTTACACGCGGCTCGGTCTGCAAAAGAAGCGCTTTCGAGCGCTGCATCCGCACTGTTTTCAGTGCAGTTGACCAAGGCACTCGTCAGCTTTGAAATCAAGGCCGCAGATTTTGAAACTGCCACCGCCCATTTGACGCAGCGCACGCTGACAGCGGCGCGAAAGGCGCTGCGCGACGCCAGCCTGGATAAAACTGAAATAGACGGTGTGGTGCTCGTTGGCGGCTCAACCCGTATGCCGCAAGTGCGCAAGGCAGTGGGCAGTTTTTTTGGCCGTGAGCCGCTTACCAACCTGAACCCGGATGAAGTCGTTGCGCTAGGCGCTGCGATTTCGGCGAATCAATTGGCCGGAAACAACGCAGGGCAAGACCTGTTGCTGCTCGATGTGATCCCTTTGTCGCTAGGCATTGAAACGATGGGCGGCTTGGTTGAGCGCATTGTGCCGCGCAACCAGACCATTCCCACGGCCATGGCGCAAGATTTCACCACTTACCAAGACGGCCAAACCGCGCTGGCTTTACACGTGGTGCAGGGTGAGCGTGATTTGGTCGCCGACTGCCGCAGCCTTGCCCGCTTTGAGCTCCGCGGCATACCACCCATGGTCGCTGGCGCAGCGCGTATCCGAGTTACTTTTACCGTGGACGCCGACGGTTTGTTGAGTGTGGACGCCAAAGAACAAGTCAGCGGAGTCCAGGCGCGGATTGACGTAAGACCATCGTATGGTTTGTCTGACGACGACATTGCCCGTATGTTGAAAGACAGCTTTTCAACTGCCGAGCAAGACATGAAAGCCCGCGCCTTGGCCGAGGCGCGCTTAGATGCTGACCGTATGGTGCTGGCCATCAAGAGCGCACTCCTGGCAGACTCGGATTTACTGAGCGCAAACGATGCCGCCGAAATTGACAGCCTGGTGGCCAGCCTGATCAGCACGCGCGAAAATAGTGACGCCAGCGCGATTGAAGCCGCAACAAAAGCACTCGCCAACGGCACGGAGGCTTTTGCTGCAGAGCGCATGAACCGGGGCATACAAAAAGCCCTGGCTGGCAAAAACATTGAATCAGTTTAAATATGCCAACAATTAAAATCCTTCCCCACGCCGAGTACTGCCCGAAGGGTGCTGAGATTACCGCTTCTGCAGGTACATCGATTTGCGAGGCGCTGCTAGAAAACCGCATCAACATCGAGCACGCCTGCGACATGAGCGCAGCTTGCACCACCTGCCACGTTATCGTGCGTGAGGGCTTGAACTCGCTCAACGCACCGGATGAAACCGAAGACGACCTGCTCGATCGTGCGTGGGGTCTGGAGCCGAATTCGCGCTTGAGCTGCCAGGCGATTTTGGCGCAGACTGATGTGACGGTGGAGATTCCAAAGTACACGATTAATCACGCCAAAGAGTTGCATTAATTTCAGGGTTCAGCGCATGCGTCAAATTTTTCTAGACACTGAGACCACTGGTTTGTCCCCTGAAAATGGAGACCGCATCATCGAGATCGGTTGCGTTGAGCTGATTGCCCGCAAGCTGACGGGAAATAACAAACACTTCTACCTCAACCCCGGTCGCGCCAGTCATGAAGAGGCGCTAAAGGTGCACGGCATCAGCGATGAGTTCTTAAAAGACAAACCGAAATTCGGCGTGATTGCGGGCGAGCTACTGGAGTATTTACGCGGTGCAGAAATCATCATTCACAACGCACCGTTTGACGTCAGCTTTTTAAACAAAGAGCTGGAAATTTCTGGTCAAGCCGCAATTGCAGATTGCGTTGCCAAAATTACCGACAGCTTGATGATGGCCAAAGAGGCATTTCCGGGTAAGCGCAACTCGCTCGATGCACTGTGTGCCAGGCTGGAAGTAGACAACTCCGGCCGCACGTTGCACGGCGCATTGCTAGACGCTGAGTTGTTGGCCGATGTGTACATCAACCTGACGCGCGGGCAAAACAGCTTGATGATGGAGTCTGGCAATTCCACGCAGAGTGGCGAGA
>JANPDQ010000249.1:0-1900 GCA_031431575.1 Polaromonas sp. | reverse complement strand
ATTCTCAGGCATCAATACCTGGCGCGGCGTGACCCGACACCGCCCGATTTTGAGCGGTAAAAGTTACATCCGAGTCGGTTCCATAGAAACCGGCAAGATGGTGATCTACCCGATTGTTGACAACATTGACGCCCAGGGCATGCAGCTGGTGAACTGGGTGGCTGAAACCCAGCGTGATGGCGAGGCCATGAACGACTGGAACCGAAGTGGCTCAGGCGCTGATTTTCTGGATATTTTCAAAGACTGGATGTTTGACTGGCTCGACGTACCCGCGCTCATCAACGGCGCCGACAGTATTCTTGAGTACCCGATGGTTGACAAAGACCCGGTAGCGCAATGGACTTTTGGCTGTGTCACGCTGCTGGGCGATGCGGCGCACCCGATGTACCCGCGCGGCTCGAACGGTTCGGCCCAGGCCATCATTGACGGGCGCGTGCTTGCGGCGCAACTGGCGCTGGCGAATGAAAGCAGTAGCGACATGCGTGACGCGCTGCAGGCTTATGAGGAGTTGCGAAGGCCGCCCACTTCAAAAATCGTGCTGACCAACCGAACCACGCCGCCAGACTTCATCATCATGAAAGCCGATGCGCTGAGTGGCGGCAAGCCGTTCCGGCACATTGACGACCTGATCAGCCAGGCTGAACTGCAGGCAATTTCAGAAAATTACGCCCGGATTGCTGGCTTTTCGCGCGACGCGGTGACGCCGCTGAACAGCTAACCTGAAACGCTTTGGTTTGACTTGGCGCAAACCGGGCGATGCGGTAAGACTTGAAAATGCGCGGATGCCCCCGAGTTACTCGTTAATTCGGAATTTACCCGCGAGGACATTTTCATGCGCCAAGACAAACTCACCACCAAATTTCAGGAAGCATTAAGCGACGCGCAGTCGCTGGCGCTTGCCAGTGACAACGGCTACATCGAGCCCGTGCATTTGCTGCTGGCCATGCTGAAGCAAGACGACGGCCCGAGAGCACTGCTTGAAAAGGCAGGAGTTAATTTTGCAGGTCTCGAAGCGTCGGCGCAAGCAGCTATTAAAAAACTAGCGCAAGTCAGTGGGCAAGAGCAAATTTCAGTGTCCTCCGACTTGGCCAAGCTGTTGCAAGCGACTGAAAAAGAAGCCATCAAGCGCAGCGATCAATTTATTGCAGGCGAGCTGTATTTGCTGGCCGTGGCTGACAGCAAAACAGACATCGGGAAAATCGCCAAAGAAAATGGCTTGACCCGCAAGTCGCTTGAAGCCGCCATCAACACCGTGCGTGGCGGTGAAAGAATGGACAGCGCTGAAGGCGAAGGCAACCGCGAAGCGCTCAAAAAGTACTGCATGGACCTGACCGAGCGCGCCCGCATGGGCAAGCTCGACCCAGTGATTGGCCGCGACGATGAGATCCGCCGCGCGATTCAGGTGCTGCAGCGCCGTACCAAAAACAACCCGGTGCTGATTGGCGAGCCTGGCGTCGGTAAAACCGCGATTGTCGAGGGCTTGGCCCAGCGCATTGTGGCGGGCGAGGTGCCTGACTCACTCAAAAACAAGCGCGTGCTGAGCCTGGACATGGCCGCGCTGCTGGCCGGTGCCAAGTTCAGGGGCGAGTTTGAAGAACGCCTGAAAACCGTGCTCAAGGAACTCGCACAGGACGAAGGCCAGACCATCGTTTTCATTGACGAGCTTCACACCATGGTCGGCGCTGGCAAGGCCGAAGGCGCGATGGATGCAGGCAACATGCTCAAGCCTGCTTTGGCGCGTGGTGAACTGCATTGCGTGGGCGCGACCACGCTGGACGAGTACCGCAAGTACATCGAAAAAGACGCGGCACTGGAGCGTCGCTTTCAAAAGATTTTGGTGGGCGAGCCAACCGTGGAGGCCACCATTGCCATCCTGCGCGGCCTGAAAGAAAAGTACGAG
>JANPDQ010000248.1:0-1579 GCA_031431575.1 Polaromonas sp. | reverse complement strand
CGACATCGCTTTTGCCCACGCCCGCGTCAAAGACTTTGCCCAGCGCCAGCGCGAGTCGTTGCACGAGTTTGAAGTTGAGCTGATTGACGGCCTGATCGCCGGGCAAAAGCTGATTCCGGTCAACACCGCAGGTTGCTACGTACCGGGCGGCCGCTACGCCCACGCGGCATCGGCCATCATGAGCGTGTGTACCGCCAAGGTGGCGGGTGTATCCAACATCGTGGCAACATCGCCCGGCCACAAAGAGGCGGGCGTCAACCCGGCTATTTTGCACACCATGAAGCTGTGCGGTGCAGACACCGTGTTGGCGCTCGGCGGCGTGCAGGGCATTGCGGCGATGGCGTTTGGTTTGTATTCTCCCAAACCTGCTGACGTGATTGTGGGCCCCGGCAACCGCTTTGTGGCTGAGGCCAAGCGCACGTTGTTTGGCCGCATTGGCATTGATGTGGTGGCTGGTCCTACCGAGTCGGCCATCATTGCTGATGAAACGGCTGATATGAATCTGGTGGCAGCTGACCTGGCAGGACAAGCCGAACATGGGCCTGATTCACCCGTGTGGCTGTACACATCGTCACGCGAACTCGGCATGAAGGTGATTGAGCTGATGCCGTCGGTGATTGCCGCCCTGCCTGAGCTGGCACGCAATGCCGCCACCGCTGCCTGGCGTGACTACGGTGAGGTGGTGCTGGTCGGCAGCCGCGAGGAAATGGTTGAAGTCAGCGACCAATATGCACCCGAACATTTGCAGGTGTTTGCCAAAGATCTGGACTGGTGGCTTGCCAATTTGACCAACTACGGCTCATTGTTCTTGGGTGAAGAAACCACCGTCGCCTACGGCGACAAGTGCGCAGGCCCGAATCACATTTTGCCGACCCGTGGCGCTGCGCGGTACTCAGGCGGCTTGAGTGTCGGCAAGTTCATCAAAACCGTCACTTATCAACGGTTGACGCGTGGTGCCAGCCGCGAAGTCGGTCAGGTGGCGGCCCGAATCTCACGCCTGGAAGGCATGGAGGGGCACGCGCGCACAGGAGATATTCGGCTGAAGAAATACTACCCGCAAGAGTCATTCGAATTGGGCACGCTGGCTGGCCATCAACATTGATCGCTTAAATGTCCGCCTCTCTGACTGCTTCCATGCCTGCCACCACGCCAGACGGCTTGTGGTTTGGCAAAGACCTGAGCACACCCGAGCCGATACCTGAGGAGGCCATCGAGCGCGCAGTGGCGTTGATGCGCTCGGGCAGACTGCACCGCTATGGCGAGCAAGGCTCGGGCTACCCTGAGCCTTCACTGCTGGAGCAAGACTACGCAGCATCTGTCGGCAGCAAATACTGCGTGGCCGTCAGCTCATGTGGCGCGGCGATGTTTATTGCGCTCAAGGCGCTGGGTGTGAAGGTGGGCGACAAGGTGTTGACCAGCACCTTCACGCTCGCGCCTGTACCAGGGGCGATTGCACACGCAGGCGCTGAGGCGGTGTTGATTGAAACCACTGCTGACTACATGACGGATTTAAAAGATCTGGAATGCAAAGCGGCTACCAGCGGTGCGAAGGTATTTTTACTCTCGCACATGCGCGGCC
>JANPDQ010000247.1:0-5454 GCA_031431575.1 Polaromonas sp. | reverse complement strand
GTGCCGTGCTGTCGATGCCCTGCCCGTAAGCGTGACCCATGCGGTCCATATAGAGCTGTGCCATCTCGGCGTCACCGCCGCCCTTGTCCGCTTTTTTCCTGATGTCGGTGGCTTGCGCGGCATCGCTCAGGCCAGTGCCGTAGCTGCCTTGTTCGTTGGAAAACACCCGCGCGGTCGACCAGCGTTGGGCATCCGCAGCGCTGACCCCAAGTGCTGCAAACTGACTTGCCAGTTTTTGCGTGTTGCGCGCGACCCCGTTGTCGGCCTCTTTAAGTTGGGAGGTTTGCTGCACCGCTTCGTCTACCCAGCGCATTACCACCGGAAACTGGTCGCGGTACGAGCCCGTCACACTGAGCAGCACATCCAGCCGCGGGCGTTTAAGTTCAGCTGCAGGCAACACATCCAGACCTGCGACACGCCCGGCATCGTCCCAACGGGGTTTGACGCCCAGTGCATACAAAACTTGTGACTCCATCACCCCCTGGTGGCGCATGGTTTCGCCCGCCCATAGTGTGAAGGCCAGCTTTTCAGGCCAGCGGCCATTGTTTTCTTTGCGGTGCTGCTTCATCCACGCGTCAAACGCGGCCACGCCGGTGTCCCAGGCCTGACGGGTCGGTACGCGGCTGGGGTCAAAGCCGTACAGGTTGCGGCCTGTGGGCAGGCTTTCTGGGTTGCGTACCGGATCACCGCCGTAACTGGCTTTGACGTGCTGGCCATCAAGTGCTGCTAAAAACCCGCTGATTTCTTCGTTGTTGGCCAGCGCGGCGTCCAGCTTTTGCGCGCGCTGCGCAAGCGCCAGCAACACCTTGGGGTCCAGCAGCTTGGCCTCGGCTCGATTGGGTACAGATGTCTTCGTCAGCGCAGCATCTTGCGCACGCAAATCCAGCGTGCTGGCGGCTTGCGGATCTTTTAACGCGACTTGCAGCCAGCGGGCTGGGCGCGAGTTGATGATTTTTTTGGCATCGAGTAAAAACACCTCGTCAATGTCTTCACCCAGCGCATCAATCAGCGGTTTGCGCAGCGTTTGCATCACCGTGCCAAAACGGCGCTGTGCATCGGGTACTTCACCAAAAGCCGCCAGACCCAGCGGCTGCGCGGTTTGTGCAACGTCGTCCAGGTAGGGGTGGAGCTCTTCCATAAAACCTGCAAAATTTTTGCGTATTTTGTCTTGCGTCCAGCCTATATCGCGGTGCAACTGGTGTTCAACAAATGCGGCAATCAAACGCGATTCAAGTTCTTTTTTGACCGGACCGGGCGACACGGTTTCCCAGTCGTGCATCAGGTCGTGCATGTCATGCATGCCAGGCCTGAAACCTGCGGGTGAAAACATCGGCGTCGAATGGCTGACCAATACCGCACGGCCACGTCGCTTGGCGGTCAGCGCCTCGCCCAGGTTGTCCATGATGTACGGGTAAATATTGGGCAAATCACCCAGGGCCAGCAGGGGGTCGTCTTGCGTTGACAAGCCGCGCTCTTTACCCGGCGCCCATTCAAGTGTGCCGTGGGTACCCACGTGTACAACGGCATGGGCACCCAATTGCTCACGCAGCCACACATACGTCGCCAAGTAGTTGTGGCTGAGCGGCACCTGTGAGCGGTGACCAATGCGCTGTTTGCGCAGCTCAGCGCTGGTGCCCGCTGTGACCTCATGGCGCAGCGGCTGCGGCATGACGACGACGTTGCCCAGCAGCACACGCGGGATGATGAAGCCGGGTTCATTTTGCGCAACTGCTGTATTCAGGTTAGGCCGCAGCATGATGGATTTTTCAGGCATGCCCCAGAAACCTTCAACATGGCGCTGGGTTGCTGGCGGCAAGGCGCGAAACCACGCCAGGTAAGTCTTGAGTGGCAGCACGTCGGCCAGGCCTTGCGCGGGCAAACCAGCCAGCGTTTCGGGTTTGTAAAAAGCGCTCATCGTGGCCTGGACTTGTTGCGTGATCTGATCCGCCGTTGGCACTTCTGTCTGGTAGCCCGCGCCCTTCATGGCGGCCAGCATGTTGTGCAGGCTTTTAGGCACATTTAAAAACGACGCGCCAAAGTTGCCTTCCCCCTGCGGGTAGTTGTAGACCATCATCGCCACGCGGCGCTGGGCGGGCGCAGTGCTTTGCAGGCGAGCCAGTGCAGCGGCTTTATCAGCCACAGCGTTGATTTGCTCTGCTATGGGTTCTAGCGCCCCGGTTTTGGCGTTACGCGCGGTAGTCAAGAGCGCATCAACCATGCCTGACAGTTCACTGGGTGTGTAGTAGTACGCCACGTCGCTCAGTGCCAGGCCGTCTTTGCTTTGCGCCCACTGCGCGGCATCCATCGCCAGTGCCGGCATTGTTTGCAGCACCGGCGCTCCAATGCGCTCCAGCTCGGCTTTGCGTTCGGTCGGGTTAAACACCAGCGCTGAATTGATGATGACATCGGCCATGCGCTGTGGGGCGGCTGCGGCGCTGACGTGCGTGCCCTGATAGAACAGGTCTTTTTGCTGGCGCGGGCCGTAGAAGGCGTAGGCGCGCAGCCCGCGCTGCTCCAAGGCGGTGATGAGTGCGTCTAGCCAGGGTGTGTCGTCAGACGTGAAAACGGCGTTGTTGACGGCAATGGCGACCGTTTTATTTGCTACCGTTTTAGGAGCTTCTTGCGCCTGATTTAATTGCGCTAGAGGCCTATTTGATGGATAAAAAGGGCTGTTTTCGAGCATTTTTAGCGCTGAGGCGGCATTATTTTCAATTTGCGGCCAGCGTGGGTTGTAAAACCCGAGCAGCGGCAACTGCACGGCAGGCGGCAGCGCTGCAGCGGTTTGTGTCACGCCATTTTTTAAAGCCTGCATGGCCAGGCGCATGTTTTGCGCCCCGCCAAAACGCCAGTACTCACGCAGGCGCTGCGCCCAGTCGGGAGCCACGCCGTTGTCGGTTTTAAGGGGTGCTGCGGCAAGTCGCTCGTTTTTAGCCACAGCACTGAACTCGCCCACCACCACGTACGGTTTGCCGCTTTGGTTGATGACCTCCCCGAAGCGCGCGGCGGCGGTTTGCGCCACGCTGGGGTGCGGTGTGTCTACCACCTGCAGACTGGCCGAGCGCAAGGCACTTTGCAGGGTGTCGGGCGTATCTTCTTCAGCCGATACCGTCTGCATGGCTATGCCAGCTTGCAATGCCGCAGCTTGCAGCTTGGCAAGGCGGGCGGGTGACACGATATAGGTGGTGAGCAGGACAATGTTTGGCGCTGAATCAGCAGACTTGGTTTGCCCGATGGCATTGATGCAGCCACCCAATCCAAGCAACCCAAACAGCAAGGCCTTTAAAAACCTCATTGCTTGGCTACATTTGAAGTAGCAGGCACATACACCATGCTGCCGTCTTTCATGCGGTAGGCCGTACCGGCCTTTTCACCATCGCCCTCACCTGACGCGCCACTGGCTTTGAACCGCGTGATCTACTGGCCGTCATTGGTGATGATCTCCATGTTGGGCTTGCCTTCATTGCGGATGATGGTCAGCTTGTCGCCTGCAAAGGGGTTCATTGGGTTGTTGATCACCGCTATCAAGAGCATGCCAATAACCACCAAGAACACGTCAATCAGATTGATGGTGGACAGCACCGGGTCGTCATCGTCTTCATCCAGGATGTTCAGACGCGGCCTCGCAGCAGAATTTTGGGCATCAAGGTTCATGCGGGCGCCCCATCCAGCACCGCCAGCATTTCAGCCAGCAACCAGCGGCGGCGTACGCTGTAAATCACAAAGGTAATCGACGCGGCCACCAGCGCCACAATCACCGCTGCAAACGCGGGTGCAAGGCTTTCAGCCACGCCGCTTGACTGGCCAGACGCCACCGCTACCAGAGCCGGGCCCATCGGGATCATAGTGGCGACCAGCCCCAGCATGGGTGCCACGCGGCTGCACAGGCGCAGGCCTTCAAGCTCCTTCAATACAGCCAGTTCCAGCCTTTCCTGTGACGTAGCTTTTGCGCCCGTCAACACCAGTACGCAGCCAGGCTGCTTGCGGCGGCGAAACCACTCGACACCGAACGCGCCCAAACTCATGACGGCGTAGGCAAACACGGCCAACACCAACAGGGTCACGGGCCATAAAAAGGTTTGGGCGAGCTGGAACAGTGCGGTTTCAAAAGGCATGGTGAACTACTTTCAGGATGGATGAGAGGTATTTGTCTGTATGCCACTGGCTTGCCCCCAGGTGTCTTCAAACACCATGTCAGCCAGTGCTGCTCGCTGCGCCCACTTTTCAGCCTGCAACATCGGCTGGTCATAAAACGCATCGACCGGACCCAGGCACAAAATGGCTATCGGCTGGCTGCCTTCTGGCATATGCATCAGCTTTGCCAGCGCCGCTGGGCAAAACATCGACACCCAGCCCATGCCCAGCCCTTCAGCGCGTGCAGCAAGCCAAATGTTTTGAATGGCGCAGGCGGCGCTGGCCAAGTCCATTTCGGGCAAGGTGCGGCGGCCAAAAATGTGCTGCTCACGGCCCGGCGGCATGGCCACCACCAGCACCTCGGCGGCTTGCAAAATGCCTTGCACTTTGAGCTTCATGAACTCGTCTTCACGCTCGTCCAGCGCCTTGGCTGTCAGCACACGTTCTTGCTCAACCACATCGTGTAGCGCCTGCCTCAGCGGCTGGCTGCGCACACGAATAAATCGCCAAGGCTGCAACAGCCCAACACTCGGCGCGTGGTGCGCGGCGCGTAGCAGGCGCTGCAACTGCTGGTCGGGCATGCTGCCACCACTGAAATGCCGCATGTCACGCCGCTCGAAAATCGCGCGATACACGGCTGCTTGTTCGGCTTCAGAAAAGGCGCGCGCGGTCATGGCGTCTCAGTCTTCTATACCGCGCTGGGCCGGTATGCCCGCCTTGAACGCATGCTTGACCATCGTCATCTCGGTCACCGTATCGGCCAGTTCGATGATCTCTGGTGGGCAGCGGCGGCCTGTGATGACGACGTGGGTGTGGGTTGGCCTGTCAAACAGGGTTTGAATCACCTCTTCAACACCGCCCAAAGGTTCCATCCAGCCGTAAATCAAGGGGTAGGTAAATTCATCCAGCACGACCATGAAATACTCGCCGCTCTGAATCGCTGCTTTGGCTTTTAGCCAGCCGTCGCGTGCAATTTGGCCCGAGCGCTCGATGTCTTGGCTCTTCCAGCTAAAGCCATCGCCCAGCCCTTCAATCGGTATGCCAAGTTGCTCGAACATGCGGTGCTCGCCAAAGCGGGCGCTGGGCACTTTCATGAACTGAAAAATTTTGATTTTTTGGTTGTGAACATGCGTGCGGCCAAAGGCCCGCAATGCCAGGCCAAACGCAGCGGTGCTTTTGCCTTTGCCGTCACCGGTGTTGACAATGAGCAAGCCGCGCCGCTCACCCTCTGGTTTTTCATACGGTTTGTCTTTGGGAGGTGTTTCGATTTGCATAGTGAATTCCCTTAATTGGGGTCAGACTCCAATTGATTTTCAAATTTTC
>JANPDQ010000246.1:0-2543 GCA_031431575.1 Polaromonas sp. | reverse complement strand
GGCACCTCGACTTGCTCAACCTTGCAGCTGGTCACGCTGTCGTCCGCAGCCGCCAGACGAAACACCTTTTTTACCAAAATGCGCTGTGATGCGGTTTTGCCGCAGTTTGGGCAAAGCGCGGGGTAGACCAGCCCGGCGGGGTTTTGAGAAAGTACCATCCGGTGCGGGTGACTGGAAAGATCAGCGGCTGAATCCTGAGGCTGGAAAATAGGCCATTTGCTCATCGCGCTTTCCTGACAACGACGTGCAACAGCTGGTTGGGCCCCGCCCAGCCAGACGCTGTGCTGAACACCTCGAGCTGCCTGGTCATGTCGTTCCACGCCTCTTGCAGTGCGGCGCTGGACAATGGCGCCAAAATCTCGATGATCGGGGACGCGGACGACCGGAGAAAGTCAACGTAATGTGCCGCGCTCGGTGCATGAAAAGGTGCGGGCACCGCGCGCACCGCCACGTCGGTAAAGCCAGCCGTCAGCAACAGTTCTTCAAGCAAGCCCGGTTTTCCCAGACTCATCAACATGCCGGGTTCGAACGCGCTGGTGGGCTTGCTGGCCAAGCCATTGGCCAAGCCCGCATGTTTGCGTGCCGTGGCGAGCGTGATCGTCAAACACGGGTTGTGCTCTGGCGGCCCAAACACCAATGCGCTGAAACGCCCCAGAGGTCGAAGCGCAGCCCGAATCTCCTTTAACGCTTTGAGGGGCGAGTGGCAAAACATCAGGCCGAGGCGGCACACCGCTGCGTCAAAGCCAGCACCCTCCAGCCCAAGCGATTGGGCATCTGCCACCCGGGTGATGACGTGTGCGAAGCCTGCCGCATCAGCGTTTTTCTGTGCCAAAGCCAGGATGGCAGGCGAGATATCCGTGGCAAGTACCCAGCCACCGGTACCGACACGGCGTGCGATGTCCAGCGTCTGGTCGCCCGCGCCGGCGGCAATGTCGAGGACGCGCGCACCCGGTCCGATGTGCGCTTCGTCCAGCATGGTCTGCGTTGCGTCAACCAGCCAGTTGTGGATGAGCGCGCCATGGTGGTTCCAGCCAGTAGCCGCTGCATCCCACGGGTGGGGACGTGCTTCTGCAACAGCCCCGGCTGTCACCTTTTCAGTAGACAGGGCCATCATTGCGCCTTTACTCCGGTTGCCAGAATGATCGGTTGCCAATACCGTTGCTCTTGCGCGATGCGACTTGCCAGAGCCGCAGGCGTGCTGGAAACCGCCAACATGCCGGAGTCGGAAAAAGCCGCGCCCAGCTCGGGGCGGGCGATGGCTTGCTGCACCGTTTGCGATACCGCTTCTATCGTGGCGGCTGGCACGCGGGCCGGCATGAAAAAAGCAAACCACTCGCGCACGACCAGGCTGCGATAGCGCTGCTCAACAAAGGTCGCTACGTCCGGGAAATACGTGCTGCGCTGCGCGCCTGATGTTGCCAGCACCCGCAGCTTGCCAGTGGCTTTGTGCTGGCGAAAAAGCCCCTCGGGCAGCACCAACGCCGCAATTTGCCCGCCGAGCAAATCCACCAGAGCCGGCGGGCCACCGGCATACACCACGTGCTGCCAGGGCACATTCGCTTCGCGAAACAGCATCACCTCCAGCAAGTGCGGCAAGGTACCGGTGCCGGGGGACGCCACGTTGGCAAGCCTGGGGTTGTTGCGCATCCAGTCGATCAGGTCCTGGACATTTTTTACGCTTTCCGGAACCGCCGGCCCGACGGCCAGCGCCAGCGTCATCTCGCCAGCCATCGACACCGGCTGCAAATCAACAATCGGGTCGTATGCAAGTTTTTCATATAAGTAGGGGTAGACGGTGGCGACGGCGCCTTGGGCCAACAACACCGTTGCACCGTCCGGGGCGGACGCTTTCAGTGCGTTCACGGCAATTTGACCGGCGGCGCCCGGGCGGTTGTCAACGATTGCACCTTGCGGATACTGGCGCATCAATTGTTCGGCTGCGCGCCTGGCCACAATGTCTGGAATGCTGCCCGCCGGGCCGGAGCAGAGGATGCGCAATTGTTGAATGGCGGGACCGATGGACGGCTGCGCATGGGCAAGATGGCTGGCAGACAGCCCAAACAGCGACGCGCTTGCCGCGCAGCCGTATTGCAGCACCAAACGGCGTGAGGCAGTGGTGGTGGTCGTGGTGGTCATGAAATTCTCCTTGCTTCAGGGTGGTATCGATGGGTTAGATAGTGGCAGATAGCGCCCAGTTATGTGAAGATGCGCGATGCGGCAGCCCGATGTCGGCTGTGCATCACGCAAGGACTGCGAATGCGACTTCAAGCGATTGAACAATTCATTGCCGTGGTGGATGCGGGCAGCATTAGGGGCGCAGCGCGCCAGCTCACTATGTCGCAGCCCGCCTTGACCCGCGCCCTGCAGCAGCTTGAAGAAGAGCTGGGCGTGCAACTGATGGACCGCAGTGGCCGCGGTGTGACGCCCACCGCAGCAGGCAGTGCTTTTTTATCGCGTGCGCGGGTGGCCGAGGCCGAGCTGCGCAAGGCCGCTGAAGAAGCCAAAAATACGGTGGGTGACAGCACGCGGCTGCTGGCGCTGGG
>JANPDQ010000245.1:0-1648 GCA_031431575.1 Polaromonas sp. | reverse complement strand
ACACAAATTATTGCCATCTATGGCAAAGGCGGCATCGGCAAAAGCTTCACGCTGGCCAACCTCAGCTACATGATGGCGCAGCAAGGCAAAAAGGTATTGCTGATTGGCTGCGACCCAAAAAGCGACACCACCAGCTTGTTGTTTGGCGGTCGGGCTTGCCCCACCATCATTGAAACCTCATCAAAGAAAAAACTCGCTGGCGAAGCCGTTGCCATTGGTGACGTGTGCTTCAAGCGCGACGGTGTTTACGCCATGGAACTCGGCGGCCCGGAAGTCGGTCGGGGTTGCGGCGGGCGCGGCATTATTCACGGCTTTGAGTTGCTTGAAAAACTCGGCTTTCACGATTGGGGCTTTGACTATGTACTGCTCGACTTTTTGGGCGACGTGGTGTGCGGCGGCTTCGGCTTACCGATTGCCCGTGACATGTGCCAAAAAGTCATTGTGGTGGCCAGCAATGATTTGCAGTCGCTTTACGTTGCCAACAACGTGTGTTCAGCAGTTGAATACTTTCGCAAGCTGGGCGGCAACGTCGGGGTGGCGGGCATGGTGATCAACCGCGACGACGGCACCGGTGAGGCATCTGCCTTTGCTGAAAAAGTCGGCATCCCTGTGTTGTCCATCATTCCAGCCAACGACGACATTCGGCGCAAAAGCGCCAGCTACGAAATCATTGGCCGCCCCGATTCAGTCTGGGGCCCGATGTTTGCGCAGCTCGCAGAAAACGTGGGCACCTCGCAACCGATTCGTCCAAAACCGATGACACAAGACGAATTGCTGGGCTTGTTCTCAGCAGATGTCGTGGGGCGCAATGTGGTGCTGGAGCCAGCAACGCAATTTGACATGTGCGGCAAAAAAGAAACCGTTAAAGAAACGCTTGAAGTCGTCTATGACGAGGTTTGACGAAGTTTGAATTTAAAAAGCGAATCATGAGCACAGTTATCCCGATCATCTCGATGCCGACAGCGCCAATCAGTACGGCACTTGAAGGCGACGGCATGGGCTGCCACAGCGGTGGTGATGCCATGCTGGCGGCTGCCAAGTCGGCAGGCAAGTCTGAAATCCTGGATCAATACGCCAAGGACTACCCAAAGAACCCCAAAGCGGGTCCGCACGACCAACCGCAAAGCATGTGCCCTGCGTTTGGCTCGCTGCGTGTTGGTCTGCGCATGCGCCGTACCGCTACCATTTTGTCGGGCTCGGCTTGCTGCGTTTACGGCCTCACGTTCACCTCACATTTTTATGGCGCCAAGCGCAGCGTGGGTTACGTGCCGTTCAACTCTGAGTCCTTGGTAACAGGCAAGCTGTTTGAAGACATTCGCGAAGCGGTGTTCCAGCAAGCCGACCCTGCCCTGTACGACGCCATTGTGATTATCAATTTGTGCGTACCCACTGCCAGTGGCGTGCCGCTGCAAATTCTGCCTAAAGAAATCAACGGCGTGCGAATCATCGGCATCGACGTGCCAGGCTTTGGTGTGCCAACGCATGCAGAAGCCAAAGATGTTTTAGCTGGCGCGATGTTGAAGTACGCGCGTACCGAAGCATTGGCTGGCCCAGTGCAAGCACCGCGAGCTGGTGTTTCTAGTAAGCCCACCATCACGTTGCTGGGTGAAATGTTCCCGGCTGACCCAGTGATTATTGGCATGATGCT
>JANPDQ010000244.1:0-3612 GCA_031431575.1 Polaromonas sp. | reverse complement strand
GGCGTCATGCGCAGCTTTTTTTCCATGTGCAGCGCGCTGGTCGCCAAAAACAAATGCAGGCGGCCGGACTTTGCGGGCTTGAGCGCTTCGGCAGCGCGTGCGATGTCGCGGTCGTTAGCCCGGGCCAATGAACACACGGTGGAATCTTTGATGACTTCAGCGATGGCTTTCACGCATTCAAAGTCGCCGTTGGAGCTGGCGGCAAAACCGGCTTCAATTACATCGACCTTCAGGCGCTCCAGCTGGCGCGCAATGCGCAGCTTTTCGTCGCGCGTCATGGAAGCGCCGGGCGACTGCTCGCCGTCGCGCAAAGTGGTGTCGAAAATGATGAGTTTGTCGGTCATGTTGTTTCCTTTGCATGTGGGCTTGTATTTGATTGTGCATGGGTCTTTGCACCGGTTTTTGCGCTGGCCTGCGCACGCTGATAGCCAGACAAGATAGCCTTCAACGACGCCGAAACAATATTGGCATCGACACCAACACCGAACACAGTCTGTTCACCGATGCGCAACTCAAGGTAGGCGACTGCTTGTGCGTTTGCGCCCGATCCCATCGAGTGTTCATGGTAGTCAAGCACGCGCACGTTTTGGCTGGTGGCAAGACTCAGGCCGTTTACAAATGCATCGATCGGTCCGGTGCCAGCGCCGTTGATGGCAATGCTTCGGCCTGCCAGCTCGACATTTGCCTTGAGCGAAATCTGTTTTGTATCGCCGCCTGCGGTACCCCCAAAAATTTGATGCGCTGGTGTTCGTACTTCCATCAATCCATATTCATGTTCAAAAAGCGCATACAAGTCTTGCGCGGTCAGCTCTTTGCCAGTGGCATCCATTACGCCCTGCACAACGTGGCTGAACTCGATCTGCAGGCGGCGTGGCAACTCCAGACCGAACTCGCTCTCAAGCAAGTAAGCAATTCCACCTTTACCAGACTGGCTGTTGACGCGAATCACCGCCTCATAACTGCGCCCCAAGTCTTTCGGGTCAATTGGCAAATAGGGCATGTTCCAGATGTCGCCGTGCTTTCGGGCCGTAAATGCCTTTTTGATGGCGTCCTGATGCGATCCGGAAAACGAGGTGTAAACCAGATCGCCTGCGTAGGGGTGACGCGGGTGCACGGGCAACTGATTGCAAAACTCGACGGTGCGGCGAATCTCGTCGATATCCGAGAAATCCAGGCCCGGCGAAACGCCCTGGGTGTAGAGGTTGAGCGCGATATTCACCAGATCGACATTGCCGGTGCGCTCGCCATTGCCAAACAGGCAGCCTTCAATACGGTCGGCGCCAGCCATCAGCGCCAGCTCGCCGGCAGCCGTTGCGGTGCCGCGGTCGTTGTGCGGATGCACTGAAATCACAATAGCGTTGCGCCGCGCAAGGTGCCGATGCATCCACTCCATCATGTCGGCAAAAACGTTAGGCGTCGAATGCTCAACGGTCGATGGCAGGTTAATGATGCACTTGCGCTCGGGCGTCGGCTGCCAGACATCGGTAACCGCATCCACGACCCGCTTAGAAAACGCAAGTTCAGTGCCCGACCACATCTCGGGTGAGTATTGAAAAGTCCACTGGGTGTCATGCTGTTCAGCGGCCAGTTCCATGAACAGCTGGGCGTTGGTCGTTGCCAGATTAACGATCTCGTCTTCATTCATACCCAACACCACGCGTCGCATCACAGGCGCGGTAGCGTTGTAAAGATGAACGATGGCTTTTTTGCAGCCCTTCAGCGACTCGAAAGTGCGGCGAATCAGCGGCTCGCGCGCCTGCGTCAGCACCTGAATCGTCACATCGCTTGGGACCATCTGCTCATCAATCAGGCGCCGAAGAAAATCGAACTCCACTTGCGAAGCCGACGGAAAACCGACTTCAATTTCTTTGAACCCGATCTTCACCAACGTCTGGAACATCTTGATCTTGCGTGGAATATCCATCGGCTCAATCAGCGCCTGGTTGCCGTCACGCAAATCGACGCTACACCAGATCGGCGCGCGACTCAAGACTGCATCGGGCCAAGTGCGATCGGTGAGACGTATCGGCGCAAAGGCGCGGTATTTATCAGAAGGCGTTTTCAACATGGTCATCTCGTTCAATGTGAAAGTTCTCAAAACCGGCAGCACAAACAAAAACGGCCCGCTGCTGGTAGCAACGGGCCGTTTAATCAGATGTGCTCGCGCGCTACTGACTCGGCCCGTTGGGCAAAATTAGTAGCAGCGCTAGCGAGATGCAATTCATGACGTTGAATATAGCACAGACTATTTGTGCAGCCCGCGCTCTTCAGGCTCGTCAAGCGAAGTTGCAATCACGCTCGTCTGCTGGCCCTTGGCTTTGCGCCACGCGTACACCGCGTAGCCCGACAAACCGTATGCAATAAAAAATGCAAAAACCACAATCGGCGGGTGCAGCCCCACCACACCAATACCCAGTGCTATCAAAACAATTACGGCAAACGGCACACTCTTTTTCATCTGAATGTCCTTGAAGCTATAAAACGGCACGTTGGTCACCATCGTCAAGCCCGAATACAGGGTGAGCGTGAACATCATCCAAGGAATGCTGATGTTGAAAAGCCCGGCATCCATCATGTCGGTTCCGGCAAAGTCACTGTCGTTGAGCAGCCAGATAAAACCTGCCACCAGCGCCGCCGCTGCAGGCGATGGCAGGCCTTGAAAGAACCGCTTGTCAACCACTGCGGTGTTGACGTTAAAACGCGCCAGGCGCAATGCCGCACAAGCACAGTAAACAAAGGCCGCAACCCAGCCCCAGCGGCCCAGCGTGCTCAAACCCCAGACGTATGCAATCAGTGCTGGAGCAGCGCCAAAAGACACCATGTCTGACAGCGAATCCATCTGCTCACCAAACGCGCTTTGCGTATTGGTCATGCGGGCAATTCGGCCATCCAAGCTGTCAAGAATCATGGCTGCAAATACGCCGATAGCTGCATTGTCAAACCGCCCGTCCATCGCCATTACGATGGCATAAAACCCGCCAAACAAGCCGCCTAATGTGAACAAATTGGGCAAAATATAAATGCCCTTGCGACGTTTGCGCACCACCACTTCAGGGTGCGTATCGGCTGGCAATACTGAGACTTGCTCACCATCGTGCATAGAAATTCTCCTTGAACTACCACCCAGAATAACAAACCCCGAGCACCTTCAGCTTGCCCGCAAAAAACAAAAAGCCGCGCAAGTAAGTTGCGCGGCTTTTTGCAGGACAAGAACCTGGCTTTTACAGCTTAGTTCTTCGTCTGGTCAACCAGCTTGTTTTTGGCAATCCAGGGCATCATGGCGCGCAACTGACTGCCGACTTTTTCAATTGAATGCTCGGCAGTCAAGCGGCGGCGTGCCGTCATGCTTGGGTAGTTGGTACGGCCTTCGCTGATGAACATTTTGGCGTATTCGCCGCTTTGAATGCGCTTGAGCGCAGCGCGCATCGCAACACGTGACTGCTCGTTGATCACCTCGGGGCCCGTCACGTACTCACCGTATTCAGCGTTGTTGGAAATCGAGTAGTTCATGTTGGCAATGCCGCCTTCATAGATCAAATCGACGATCAACTTCAGCTCGTGCAGGCATTCAAAGTACGCCATTTCTGGCGCGTAGCCGGCTTCGACCAGCGT
>JANPDQ010000243.1:0-5633 GCA_031431575.1 Polaromonas sp. | reverse complement strand
CAGGTCGGCAGGCCGGTCGTGCACGACGAATTGCGCGGCTAGTTTTTGGGCGTAAAGTGGTGCCAGTTTGGCAGCGGCCAGCACATGTAAATTAGACAGAACGGACTCCTCGAACTCACAAAATATTGATCTAATCGTAATATGATAGCAGTCCAAAAATGCTGTTGTCAGTTAGGACAAACGCGTAGCTAACAGCTATAAACGCCACCGAATTAGCATTGAAGCTGCAACTAAATTCCACTTAAAACCACAGGATAGATGAACATGACTACCCGAAAAATCGCATTGGTTACCGGCGCTGGCAGCGGCATTGGCAAAGGCTGCGCTGGGGCGCTGTTAAACGGAGGCTGGCAAGTGGTTTTCACAGGAAGGCGCGCCGACGTGCTTGACGCTGCTATTGTTGAAGCGGGCGATGCTGGCCAATACGGCGTGGCGATACCTTGCGATGTCTCAAACGAAGCAGCCGTAGCAGAACTGTTTGCATCCATTCAAAAGCGCTTCGGCAGGCTCGACCTGCTATTTAACAACGCTGGCATTTCAATTCCACCCACCACCCCAGATGAATTGTCTGCAGCCAGCTGGCGTGCAGCTGTGGATGTGAATTTGAACGGTGCGTTTTTCTGCCTGAGCGAAGCCTTCAAGCTGATGCGATCCCAAACACCCCAGGGCGGCCGCATTATCAACAACGGGTCTATTTCAGCGCATGCGCCCCGCCCAGGCTCAATTGCTTACACAGCAACCAAACACGCGATCACAGGATTAACAAAGTCTGCCGCACTTGACGGTCGCCCATTTGGCATTGCGGTGGGGCAAATCGATATTGGCAACGTCGCAAGCGACATGACTGAAAAAATGGTCAAAGGCGTACCGCAAGCCGACGGCAGCATCAAACCTGAACCGCGCATGGAATTAAGCGCCGTCACCGAGACGTTTATGGCTATGGCCAGCCTGCCACTGACGGCCAACGTGTTGTTTGCCACCGTAATGGCGACCAACATGCCCTACGTGGGGCGCGGCTAATCTCAACGCTTGCGCAGGGCGAGTTCAGGCGTTGAAGTCGATCTGCACCTTCAAGGCGCGTCCCTTGTCACTGGCCAGCGTGAAGGCGTCGTTGGCGTTATTGAATGCTACGGTGTGCGAGATAACGGCTTGGCCGTCAACCAAGCCGCTGTTTAAAAACCCGACCGCCACGGCAAACTCGTGGTGAAAGCGGAACGTTCCGCGCAAGTCGAGCTCTTTGGTCACCAGCGCATTCAGCGGCAGTGTGGCTTCTCCGCCCAAGCCGATGGTGACAATCACCCCGCGCGGTGCCACCACTTCAAGGCCTGCACGCAATGCTTTGTCAGACCCTGACGCTTCAAACATGACATCGAACTGCCCTTTGTTGGCAGCAAAGGGGGCCAGCCCGTTTGGCGTTGTATTGAGGTTGATGGTTTCGTCAGCGCCCATTTTTTTGGCGCATGCCAGCGGCAATTCGGCCAGGTCAACAGCCACAATTCGCGCCGCACCAGCGCGGCGCAAACCGGCTATCAACAGCGCACCAATCGGCCCGCAGCCGGTTACCAAAACCTGCTTGCCAAATACATTGCCTGCGCGGTTAATGGCGTGCAGGCCCACTGAAAGCGGCTCAGCCAAGGCTGCATGCGAAAGACTCAACGAGTCGGCAATCGGGTGCGCCTGCGACGCATCGATTACCAGGTGTTCACGGAACGCGCCTTGCACATGGGGGAACGGCATGGCGCTGCCGTAAAACCGCATGCTGGAGCAATGGTTGGGCAAGCCGCTCAGGCAAAAATTGCACTGCCCGCAAGGGCGGGACGGCGAAATGGCGATGCGCTGGCCAACACAGAAGTTTTTGACATCAGCGCCCACAGAATCAATTACACCTGAGACTTCATGGCCCAGCGCCATTGGCTCTTTTAAGCGTACGGTGCCAAAACCGCCGTGCTGAAAATAATGCAAGTCCGAGCCGCAAATACCGCCAAACGCAACGCGTACGCCCAACTCTTTTGCACCTAGCGGCTCCACTGCAATCACTTGCGTACGCAAATCTTGTGGGGCATGACAAACGAGTGCGCGCATAACAAATTTCCTGAAAAATAGAAAAAACTCAAATACGAAAATTACAAGGTAGCAGTCACGCCGCCATCAACATACAAAATGTGACCGTTCATAAAACTCGACGCCTTGCTGGACAAGAACACCGCAGCGCCGACCAGCTCTTGAACATCGCCCCAGCGGCGGCTGGGCGTTCGGTTGACCAGCCAAGCGCTGAACTTTTCATCTGCTACCAGCTTTTCATTCAGCTCAGTTTTGAAGTAGCCTGGGCCCAAGCCGTTGACCTGCAAGCCGTGTGGGCCCCAGTCAATGGCCATGCCTTTGGTCAGCATTTTTACCGCGCCCTTGCTGGCCATGTACGGCGCAATACCGGGGCGGCCCAGCTCGCTCTGTACCGAGCAAATATTGATGATCTTGCCCGCTTTGCGCGCGATCATTTTGCGGGCGACTGCCTGGCCGACCATAAAAACGCTGTCCAGATTGGTGCGCATCAGTTCATGCCAATGTTCTGCCGTAAAGTCTTCTAGCGGCGCGCGCCGCTGCATGCCTGCGTTGTTGATCAAAATATCCAGCGGAGCAATATTTGCTTCAATATCATCCACCGCAGCTTGCACCGCTTCCTGGTCAGACACGTCAAAGCTGCGGGCATGAACCGCAAAGCCTTCACTTTTAAGGTTGGCGCACGCTGCCTCCAGTTTGGCTGGGTTGCGCCCATTGAGCACCACCGTTGCCCCCGCCTCGCACAGACCCCGCGCCAGCGCCAAGCCGATGCCGCCGGAAGACCCAGTAATCAATGCGAGGCGGTTGTCGAGCTGAAACAATGTGGAATGTGACATGAATAATTGTTCTGGAGTTTGTGCGAATTAGGTCAATCATCATACAAAAGGACTGAGATTTTGAACCAAAAAACGCACCAGCTTTTAAAAATCTGCGATGTGTCAGTCAGTTGGAAGTTTAGTTGCTATTAACTTCATAGCTGCTTAAGCCCATTTTAATTGAGCTATCGACATAAAAGGCATAAATATCTGTTTGTGCACCAAATTGGTGGCACGAGTCTCGCTTGCACGGTTGAAAATAACTCTCCAGCAGGATTTAAAGCATGTCGGCAGCCCCAAGTTTTTCTCGCAGTTTTCTGGCAAGCGGGCATTCGCCCACACTCTTTGCCGCATTTTTGTATTTTTCGTTTTCGTGCTGCATTTGGGTTTTGAACGGGGCTATGGCGCCGTTTATTTCTGAGACTTTTAACCTGAGCCCTGCGCAAAAGGGCTTGATGCTGTCGATCCCCATCATCGCCGGAGCGTTGATGCGTTTTCCGCTGGGTTTGCTGTCTCAGTACATAGGCCGTAAAAACGCCACGCTGGTTGAAATGGCGCTTATAGCCGTTGCCATGCTATTCGGCTTTTTCTTTGTTGAAACCTTCAACGATTTGCTTGCCATGGGCGTGCTTCTGGGCATTGCTGGGGCCAGCTTTGGCGTGGCTTTGTCGCTCGGGTCAGGCTCGTTTCCGCCGCGCCACAAAGGCTTGGCGATGGGACTGGTAGGCGCGGGCAATGTCGGTACTGCGGTGTCGGTGCTGATAGCGCCGCCGCTAGCGCAAGCGTTTGGCTGGACTGCGGTTTACGGCCTGGCCGCGCTGGCCATCTGCATTCCGATGGTGGTGATGGTCATTTTTGCCAAGGAGCCGCCCGACCTCGACAAACACGCCACCTTCAAGCAGCACGTAGCTTGCCTTTATGAAAAAGATGGCTGGGCCTTCAGTCTGATTTACGCGGTGACGTTTGGCGGCTTCATTGGCCTGGCTACTTTTTTGCCCACTTACTACTACGACCAGTTTGCAGTCAGCAAAGTGCAGGCCGGGCAGCTCACCATGCTGGCGGCATTTATGGGTGCGGCACTGCGGGTTTTTGGCGGCTGGATTTCTGACCGGCTTGGCGGTGTAAACACACTGACGGCCGTGCTGGTCATCATCGCTGCAACGCTGGTGGCTTGCGGCTTCGCGGGGCAGTCGCTGACGGCCACCACGCTGTTGGTGATGCTCTGCTTTTCAGCGCTGGGCGCTGGCAACGGCGCTGTGTTTCAGCTGGTGCCGCTGCGCTGGCCCATGTCTACTGCGGTGGCGGGCTCGATGATTGGCGAGATCGGCGCACTGGGCGGCGGCCTGGTGCCCAATGCGATGGGCTTGTCCAAGCAATATGCGGGCAGCTACATGTGGGGATTTTTCTTGTTTGCCGCGCTGGCACTGGTCATGCTTGGCATGCTGCGGGTTATGCAACTAAGGTGGACCAGAACTTGGGCGGAGAAAGGCGGGCGAGCGCGTACTGCGTGATACGCTCCGGTCAAACAAATTTGCATCGCGGTAAAATACCCACTAAGTAAAACTTTTTAGAATGCAAATCATGAGTGCTGTCCTCATTTCCACCAAAGGCCAAATTGTGCTGCCCGTCGCTGTACGCAAGGCTCTAGGCCTTACACCAGGCATGCGGGTGAACGTCAAAGTTAACGGTAAAAGTGCGCAAATAACACCTGCGCCAGCCAAAAAAACCGCCGACCTGAAAGAAATTCAGGCACTACTCAAGTACGACGGCCCCAAAGTTGCTGTTTGCGACATGCGCGTGACTGACTACAAAAGCTAAGCGTGCACGCCATCGATACCAATGTGTTGGTACGTGCAATCGTCAATGACGACACCGTCCAGTCACCCCGCGCGGCTGCGTTTTTAACTGAGCACGATATTTTCATACCCGTGACAGTGGTGCTGGAACTTGAATGGGTGCTGCGCTCCCGCTACGCCTTTGCGCCCAAGGTCATAGCGCAGGCGATTGCCAAAATTGCCGCACTCGGCAATGTCGTGGTGGGTGAGCGTGCAGCCGTACTGGCAGCGACAGCCAGAGTTGCTCGAGGATGGGATTTTGCCGATGCACTGCATGTAGCGCTAAGCGCAGGCTGTGATGATTTCACTACGCTGGACGCAGACTTGGTAAAACGTGCAGCGCGTGAGGTGGCAAGTGGCGACAAGGCGATGTTAAAAGCAACGCCGGTGTTGGTGAAACTTTAAATTCGGCCATTTATTACTATAAAATTCATAGCGATTTACGCCCATAAAAATTGAGCTACAGGCCAATTCCGTTATAAAAACGTCTTTTTAACGCTACTTTGGCAAAAACAACAACCAGTACACGAGCAGCAAATTAAACAGCGCACTGACTGCCAGCAACAGCTTCCACAGCGCAGCTGGGTCGCGCTGCAGCAGCGGCGATGCCTGCGGTGCGCTTAACGGGCGCGACGCGCCGCGCTCAAGTGCCAGCAGCATTTCCTCAGCAGTTTCAAAGCGCAGCTTTTTGTCACGCGCAACGGCTTTAAGTACGATGTGGTCTAGCCAAATCGGCACCTCGGGGTTGTGGCGGCTGGGGGCTATGGGGTCGCGGTAATAGCGCCCCACCTGGTAGGGCAGCACGTCACCGTAGGGCAGCTTAGCCGTCAGCAGTTGGTACAGCGTGACGCCGATTGCAAACAAATCGCTTTGCGCATCTGCTGGCTTAGGCGCTACTTCTGCGCCGCCTTGGTTGATACCAAAG
>JANPDQ010000242.1:0-3573 GCA_031431575.1 Polaromonas sp. | reverse complement strand
GCGGTGATGGCGTTTCTGATCAGCTGCTTTTCATAGTGGCGGTTGCGGCGGCTTTTTTTGGCGCCTGCGCGTTTGCCGTTGCGCTTGTCTTGCACGATGTTGCTGAGCTGGCTCAGGTCGTTGGCGTCTGCAATAGCGTTGGGGGATGTGCGTTTGCCCATTGAACGCCAGCCTGAGCTTTAAATTTTATGAATCGCGCAATCACGCCAACCAGGCTGCGTTGTGCATGATCTCGTCAAAAAAGGCGCGCAGTGTATTGGGGCTCATGGTGTACGGATCAAAGCTGGCTGAGCGGGAATACTTTAAATAAATAGCGCGGTTTGACTCAAGCGATGAGAGCGAACCCATAGACCACTGAGTAAATTTGCGCGCGGGGATTTCAGCGAAATCCAAAATGGCTGGGTCACGGTGGCGCGGGTCGGCCAATATGCGGTGGTACAAATTGTTGACCGCAATTCGGTCACCTTCTAGCTGCTGCAAAAAAATTCCGTTGGCCAAACAGAGTGCACCTGTTACGCCAACGCGCATGTTGTTTCGCTGGGATGCCGTCAGGATGGCCTTTAGGTCCTCGGGTACCAGTATTTTGGACGTGCGACTAGCGTAGGTGAGTTGAATGAGCATGTGCGACTTACTTAAACCGCTGAGTTTGCCAGCGGCCGTCCCGGTCTGCTGACACAGGGTTATTCAAAATTGCGGCGGTTTGTCAAGCAGCCAGCACGCTTTTGACCAGCAGCCAGACCATCACGGCCAACTGAAACAAATTCAAACCGACGCTGCTGTAGTGCAGCAGGTTGAAGGCTTTCATGCGCTTGCTGTCTTTGGCGGCGTTGATGCGTGGGGTGAGCCAAAAGCAGCTGAAGAAGAAGACCAGCGCACACGCGGCCAAGCTGATTTGCGCTAACTGCGCGCTGTGCAGGCCAGCGGCTATGGCGCTGGTAACGCCGAGGAAGAAAAAGTACTTGGGGAAAAACTTGCGCACGTAGGCGGCTGACCATTCGGGCGGCAACACCATGAAGATGGTGGGCGCCACGGCTACAGAAAAGAACAGCATGATGCCGACGTTGGCGGCGATGATCAGGTCACTGATTTGGGTCAGCATGGTGAGGGTGGCCTTTGATGTGTGGATATTGACGTTTGGTATTTGTGTGCGGGTGCGGGTTCGGGTGCGGGCGCAGCGGGAATCAACACACTTTTTTCGTGCCGAACAGGCTCTGCGCCGACCTGATTCTGGCGCAAGCAGCTATCACTTAAGTAGCATAGGGACAAAACATCGGGGGCAGCGTGAAGCCGCTGATGAAGAATTCTGCACGGCACTGGGCATAGCGTTTTTTGGTACGGCCCGCAGCGCATTGCACCGCTAAACTAAGAGCAACCAGGGAGCAACGCCGCCATGCTTATTCGAATGCTTTACGTCAGCACGGCCGTGGGGCCCATCACCACCACGGTAACGGGCACTATTTTGCGCAGCGCACAGGCATTTAACGCTGACAACGGCATTACTGGTGTGCTGTGCCAGGGGCAAGGCGTGTACTTGCAGGTACTTGAAGGCCGACGCAGCGAGGTAAATACGCTGTACGCCCGCATTGCAGCAGACAAGCGGCACAAAAACGTGCAGCTGATGACGTTTGAAGACATTGCGCAGCGGCGGTATGGCGCATGGGCTATGGCGCATGTAGACCTGACCGACGCTGACACGGTCTTGGCAATGAAGCCGCTTGACGCACAGTTTGACCCATACACCGCCACCGGCGAGCGGGTGATGGCGCAGATTGATGCGCTGATTGCGGCGGGCAAAGTAATGGGCGCGCCGGTGGTTTAGGGTCGTTACTTTTAGCCAAATTGCCACATTTCAGTACACGTTATGCCATTAGCCCAACAAGTACGGGCGTAAGCAGCTCATTAAATAATAGCAAACAGCATACTGCTAAGGTTTGGCTTGACTTGGCCGAAGCGGGAGCTTACGCTGCGATTGCCGCGCTGCACTCAGGCAAAAAGTGCTTTTGGTGGCGGGCACATCAAGGAAATGTATGGCCAAACTTTTTGCAATTTATCAGCAGCCCAAAGACCCCGCTGCGTTTGACAACTATTACTACAACACCCACGTGCCGCTGGCCAAGACTATTCCTGGCCTGCGCAGCTATGAAGTCACGCGCGGCGATGTGATGGGCATGGCAGGCAAGCACGCGACCTACTTGATGGCGGTTTTAGAGTTTGACTCGCTGGCGGCGATTAGCGCGGCCATGGCGTCACCCCAAGGCCAGGCGACCGCTGCTGACCTGGCAAACTTTGCAGCCGCCGGAGTAGACGTGATGCTGGGTGACACCGAGATGATTTAGGGTGGGGCTGGGCGCGCCAAATACGCTGGTGCAGGCTGCGCCCTGAATAGGAGGTGACACCTAATTTCGTATTAAAACAGGTTCTAGCGCAATAAATTCAGGCGCAAGCAGCTATAAAGTACATAGCAACTTTGTTAGCCTTTTGGGGTATGCGCCCCGCGCACCAGTTCACGCGGGGTAACCGACGATGCTTTGACGCCGCTGGTAGCGATGGTTTCTAAAAACAGTTTTTCCATGTCGGGCGCAGCTTGCACCAGCTGGCGCTCAGCCAGCGGTGTAGCCAATACGGTGCGCAGCCAGTACAGCACGCGCACCCAGCCTGGCACCCAAATGCGGCGCTTGCGCTGGGCCATGCCTTTGATGATCATTTCAGCGGCTGCAGTTGCCGGTATGGCGCGGCGCAGCGGTGGCGGCATGGTGCTTTTCAGGCGCACAAAGGCGGGGTGCATGTCGCCTTCAGTGACCAGCGGGGTTTGCACCCACGATGCGTAAATAACTCCCACGCCCACGCCATGCGCGGCCAGCTCAATGCGCCAGCAGTTGCACATGGCTTCAACCGCAGCCTTGGACGCGGCATAGCTTGACACACACGGCGGGTGCGCAAAAATGGAGACCGAAGCGGTGGCCAGCACATAGCCGCGCTGCGCAACCACAGCGGGCAGCGCGGCGCGCACGATGTTGAGCGTGCCGAACACATTGACTTCAACACAGCGTTTGAAGGCATCCAAATCAGTCAGCAGCAATGGGCCGAATGAGGCGATGCCGGCATTGGCCCACACCACGTCAATACGGCCATACACGGCGATGGTTTGGGCTACGGCGGCCTGGCAGGCTGCGTATTCGGTAACGTCTAGGCAGTAAGTGAGCACGCCATTCAGACTGGCGGCAGTGACTGCTAAACCAGCGCTGTCGCAATCAAGCAAAACGGGTATGGCGCCTTGCGCCAACAGCGCCTTGGCGGTGGCCGCGCCAATGCCCGACGCGCCGCCGGTGATGAGGACGACCTGGCCTTTCATCGCTGCGCCATGGTGGGCACTAAATGCCTTTGACAATCATCAGGTAAACAATTGGCAGCGGCACCACAGTAGCGATAGCACCGCTGATTTGCCAGATGCGTGAGAGCTTGAGGTACTGCGGTGTGATGGACTGGTCCCGCTTGAGCAGCATGCGCTGGCGCAGCTGAATGGGCACCAGCACCAGCAGCCAGATCAGCCCCGACACGCCAAACAGCATGTAC
>JANPDQ010000241.1:0-3591 GCA_031431575.1 Polaromonas sp. | reverse complement strand
GCGCGTGATTCGCCGCGATGTCGGCAACCTGAAGCCCGCATCTATTGCCGTGCTGGGCGTGGGCATGCTGGGCTTTGCGGCACTGCTGGTGGCGGCCAGCAGTGATTTGAAATTGGGGCTGATTGCAGTCGGCGGCTTTGCGGGTGCGGTGCTGCTGTTTGCAGCGGCCAGCTATGCGGCGGTGAAGCTTTTAAGAGCCAGCGTGAACGAAGACGTCGCCCCGCGTTGGCTGGTGCTCGCCACACGGCAGTTGTCGGCGCGCCCCGCGTATGCGGTGGTGCAAACCAGTGCGTTGGCGGTGGGCCTGCTGGCGCTGATGCTGCTGGTGCTGCTGCGCACGGACCTGGTGGACAGCTGGCGCAAAGCCACGCCGCCTGATGCGCCGAACCGTTTTGTCATCAACGTGCAGCCCGAGCAAGGCGACGCGTTTAAAAAAGCACTTGTTGATGGCGGTGTTAAAAAGTTTGACTGGTATCCGATGATTCGTGGCCGCCTGGTGGCTGTTAACGACAAACCCGTGACGCCCGATAACTTCACCGATGACCGCGCTAAGCGCCTCGTTGACCGCGAGTTCAACTTGTCTAACGCTGCCAAGCAACCGGCCCATAACCAAACCATTGCTGGCAAATGGACTGAAGAAGAAAAAGGCGCCATTAGCGTTGAAGAAGGCATTGCCAAAACACTCGGCTTGAAGTTGGGCGATGTCTTGAGTTTTGACATTGGCGGGCAAGTCAGCAGCGCCAAAATCACCAGTCTGCGCAAGGTGGATTGGGGTTCGATGCGGGTCAACTTTTTTGTGATGTACCCCGTGGCGGAAGTAACTGATGTACCGGTGTCTTTCATCAGCGCTTTCCGCGCGCCTGACGCTGCTGCAGCGGTGGCGGGCCAACCAAAACCGCAAAGTTTTGACAACACTTTGGTGAAGGCGTTTCCGAACATCACCAACGTTGACACCACGTCAACCATCGCGCAAGTTCAGCGCGTGCTCGACCAGGTCATTCGCGCAGTTGAATTTTTGTTTGGCTTCACGCTGGCGGCTGGCTTGGTCGTGCTGTTTGCAGCAATTACTGCAACGCGCGAAGAGCGCGCCAAAGAGTTCGCCATCATGCGCGCAGTAGGTGCACGCGCAAGTTTGCTCAGGCAGGTGCAGCGGGCCGAGCTGGCGGGCGTCGGATTGCTGGCTGGTTTTTTAGCGTCGGTCGTTGCGCTGGCCGTGGGCTGGGGCTTGGCCAAATTTGTCTTTGATTTTGCATGGACGGGTTCGTGGACGGTGCCACTGTTCGGCAGCCTGGCAGGTGCCGCGCTGGCGTTGGCGGCGGGCTGGTGGGGCTTGCGGTCAGTGCTGAACACGCCAGTGGTTGAAACGCTGCGCAAAGCGCAATAGCAATGCGCGCAAAGCTATCGGCGCAAGCCGGCCCGGTCATGAAGGGGCTTGTGCTGTTTTTCTTCGGCCTGTTGTCTGCAGGTGGGGCGGGCGCTCAGTCGGCAGCGTCAGTAAATCCCACATGCCCGCCGCCTGCAGTTGCCATGACCGCCGAGCGCATTCAGCAGGGCGTGCGCAATGCGCAAAATCGCGGGCCGCTGTGGCGCATTACCAAAGCGGGGCAATCGTCATGGCTGTATGGCACCGCCCATTTGTCTAGCGCTGATTGGGTGTTTCCCGGGCGCAATGTGGTCACTGCAATGCAGCAAGCCGATGTGTTGGCGCTAGAGCTCAATGTGCTGGACACTGAATCGCTCAAACCACTCACCCAGCCTGCTGACCCAGCAGTGATCGCACGGGTGCTTGATGTCGCGCGCGCGGCGCGGGTAGCCCGCCAGGTCGCGCTTGCGTGCCTGCCGCCCGAGGCTCTTGCCAAGTTGCGGCCTGCCATGCAAGCAGCGGCGCTGGTCGCGCTAGACGCCAGGCACAGCGGGTTTTATATTGATTTTGGTGTCGACGCCATGCTGGCCGGATTGGCGCAGTCGTTGAAAAAACCCGTGCTGGCGCTGGAGTCCGCGCAAGACCAGCTAAATCTGCTGACTGGCCGCAACGCGCAAGAAGAGGGCAGGCTGGTCGACAGCGCGCTCGATGCGCTTGAGTCTGGCAAGGCGCGCCGCCAATTGCCAGCCACCATGAAAATGTGGGCCGAAGCCGACATCCAAAAACTCGAAGACTACCCCGCTTGGTGCGACTGCATGGACAGCGCAGAAGACCGCGACTTCATGAAGCGCATGCTGGACGACCGCAACGTGCTGATGGCCGAAAAAATCAACCTGTTGCATGCCTCTGGCAAGCGCGTGTTTGCTGGCGTTGGCGTGCTGCACATGGTGGGCGCGCAAGGCCTGCCCGCGCTAATGCGTGCCAAAGGGTTTCAGGTTGAGTTGGTGGCACCGTCTGTGACTGCAGTTGTCAAACCCTGATAATTCCTTAGAGTGCTATTTATTTAGTAGCTGCGTGCGCCTATATTTGTTGGGCTACAGGCCATTTTTATTCTAATTCTGGTGCTTATGGCACTGTTTTATGCAAATTCAAGAAAAACCCAAGTTCGCCACACCGTTTGAATGGATCGGCGGCGAGCCACAAGTAAAAGCGCTGGTCGACCGCTTTTACGACCTGATGGACTTGGAGTCTGGCTACAGCGCCCTGCGCGCCGCACACCCGGGGCCGCTTGACAACGCCCGCCAGCGTTTGTTCTGGTTTTTATGCGGCTGGCTCGGCGGGCCACAGCACTACACCGAACGCGTCGGCCAGCCGATGTTGAAAATGCGCCACATGCCCCAGCAAACCGGCGGCGGGCCCATCGGCATTAAAGAACGCGACCAGTGGCTGGCCTGCATGGACCAGGCGATGGTGGAAACTGGAGTTGACGAGGCGCTGCGAGTGCGTTTGAATGCATCGTTTTTTCAAACGGCTGACTGGATGCGCAACCGACATGAGTCAACGTAAGTGCCGCGTTATTATGCATTTTAGTGCTGTATCCCAATAAATACGGGCGCAAGCAGCTCCTGAATTATTAGTAAACCAAACGACTTGTCTAGCTCTGCTGCAGCAGCACCACCAGCGCTCCCGAACCGCCATGCGCGGGCCGGGCCTGCACAAACGCCAGCACCTCCTGCTTTTGAATCAGCCAGCTTTGTACTTTGGCTTTGAGCACTGGCGTTTTGCCGGGTGAGCCCAGGCCCTTGCCGTGCACCACGCGCACGCAGCGCCAGCCCATGCGGGCCGCGTCTTTAATGAAGTCGACCAGCGCTTCGCGTGCTTCTTCGCGCCGCAGGCCGTGCAAATCAACCTGGCCCTGGATGCTCCAGCCGCCTTTGCGCAGCTTGCGGGTTACGTCGGTGCCGATGCCTGCCCGGCGGTAGCTCAGGGCGTCGTCGGTGTCTAGCAGCGTTTCTACGTCAAACTCGTCTGACAGCGCCTCGCGCATCACGGCCAGCTCGTCTAGCTGGTGCTGCACGGCAATGGGCGCGGCCTGTACCAATGGCAAGCTGGCGCGGTGGCCGGGGCGGTGCCTGGCGGGCAGCGGTTTGACGACACCAACCGCCTGGGCAAAAAACTCTTCTTCAGCTTTGGCCTTGGCGGCTGCAGCTTTTCTGGCGGCTTCCAAT
>JANPDQ010000240.1:0-1530 GCA_031431575.1 Polaromonas sp. | reverse complement strand
GGAAGCCAAAAGCCGTGTCAAAGCATTCCTGGATGGAAAAGCTGCCAAGGTTAAAAAACACTGACGAAATGCGCACGTGACTGCTCCCAGGTTTCGTACTCTGCGTTTTGGTGTGACACGCGTTGCCGTGCACGACGGCGCGGCGGGTACGCAGTATCTGAGCGCTGACCAAGCGCTGGCCGATTTCCCAACGCGCATTACCGACCGCTTGCGGCATTGGGCGCACACAGCGCCAGAGCGCACCTTCATGGCCAGGCGCGAACCGCTGCAGGGCGGAGCTACTGGCGACTGGCAACACGTGACCTACGCGCAAGCTTGGGCAAGCGCCAGATGCACTGCGCAAGCACTGATCCATCGCGGCCTGAGTGCAGAAAAACCGGTTGCCATCCTGTCTGAAAACGATCTGGACCACGCTTTGCTTGCGCTCGGCTGCATGGTCGCTGGCGTGCCGTTCGTACCAGTCTCACCGCCGTACTCACTTATCAGCCAGGACTTTGACAAGCTGCGCCATGTGCTTCAAACCACCACGCCCGGCTTGGTGTTTGCCGCAGACGGTGCGCGCTACTCCAAAGCCATTCATGCAGCTGTGGGCGCGGATATTGAGGTAGTGCTTGGCGCGGGCCAGATAAAAGGCCGCGCCACCAGGGCGTTTTCAGATCTGTTGAACACTGCGGCAACCGATGCAGTCGATGCCGCCATGCAGGCCACAGGACCCGACACCATCGTCAAGTTTTTGTTCACCAGCGGCTCCACCAAGCTGCCCAAAGCAGTCATCAACACCCAGCGCATGTGGTGCGCCAACCAGCAGCAAATGGCGCAATCCATGCCAGTGCTGCTGGAGGAGCCGCCCGTGCTGGTCGACTGGCTGCCATGGAGTCACACTTTTGGCGGCAATCACAACTTTGGCCTGACGCTGTTCAATGGCGGCACCCTGTACATCGACGACGGCAAGCCCACACCCGCGCTGATGGCCGAGACACTGCGCAACCTCCGCGAGATAGCGCCCACTGTGTACTTCAATGTGCCGACGGGTTTTGAGGCCATCGCCAACGCGATGAGAGTAGACGATGCCTTGCGGCGCAATTTACTCAGCCAGGTGAAGATGTTTTTCTTCGCAGGCGCAGCGCTGGCCCAGCCCGTGTGGGACAGCCTCTACGCGTCCGCAGAGCAGGAAATCAGCGAACGCATCGTCATGGCGACGGGCCTGGGCATGACCGAATCGGGCCCGTTTGGTTTGTTTGTGACGAGTCCCAACGTCAAGGCCGGTGACCTCGGCGTACCCACACCGGGCATGACGCTCAAGCTGGTGCCCAGCGAGGGCAAGACCGAAGTGCGCTACAAGGGCCCCAACATTACGCCTGGCTATTGGCGCGCGCCACAAGAAACGCTTGACGCGTTCGACAACGAAGGCTTTTTCTGCACCGGGGACGCCGTCAGGTGGATTGATGCAAACAACATCCACGCGGGCCTGCGCTTTGACGGGCGCATTGCTGAAGACTTCAAGCTGGCCACCGGCACCTTCGTCAGCGT
>JANPDQ010000239.1:0-2366 GCA_031431575.1 Polaromonas sp. | reverse complement strand
CGATTTTGAAGGGCAACTTGTCACCTGAAGGCGCTGTGGCCAAAATCACCGGCTTGAAAAATCCGATGATGACCGGCCCGGCGCGCGTGTTTGACGACGAACAATCTGGCCTGGCCGCGATTTTGGCCGGCAAAATTGTGGCGGGCGACGTGATGGTTCTGCGCTACCTGGGCCCAAAAGGCGGCCCGGGCATGCCCGAAATGCTGGCACCCACAGGCGCACTAATCGGCGCGGGTTTAGGCGAAAGCGTCGGTCTTATCACCGATGGCCGCTTTTCAGGGGGTACGTGGGGCATGGTGGTTGGCCACGTGGCACCTGAAGCGGCAGCGGGCGGCAATATTGCGTTTATTCAAGAAGGCGATTCCATCACCATTGATGCCAAACAATTGTTGTTGCAACTCAACATCAGCGATGAAGAACTGGCAAACCGCAAAGTGGGCTGGACGGCGCCCAAGCCACGCTACATGCGCGGAGTGCAGGCCAAGTTTGCCTTCAATGCATCAAGCGCCAGCAAGGGCGCGGTGCTGGACGACTACTGAAATCCTGAAATTGCTAACCTTCACCCGTTAACGTGGCCACCGCGTTAATCAACGCGGCGGCCTATTTTTTAACTTTGCGCTTTGCAGACAACATACCCATGGCAGCGCGTTGCTTTTCAATACGGTCTTGTTTACGGGTTTCCATTTTTTCAATTTCCACCCGCTTGGTGTAGCCAGACGCGTCGGCCCACCACCACCACAGCACAGCCAGCCCAAAGGGTGCCAGCACCACGTACCAGGGCCAAGCAGCAACGGGTCCAAACTCAAGATACGTCATGAGAACTGTAGCGATTCCGATCAATAAAAAACCCATAACTTGACTCCTGGCGTTCAAATTTGTAACTGGCGGGGGCTGCGGCACAAGTCAACCAGCATCACTACAATCGCGTTATAGGCTTGTAACCCTCACAAGCCATTAAAACATTATCCCCTCACGAGGCAGAATTATGAAAAATGTATTTTTAGCCATTAGCGCTCTGACAATCGGCATGACCATTTCAGCACCAGTGTTTGCCGATGCTGCTTTGGCCACCGCCAAAAACTGTATGGCCTGCCACGCAGTTGAGAAAAAAGTCGTTGGCCCATCGTACAAAGACGTGGCTGCCAAATACGGTGGTCAGCCTGATGCAGTAGCCAAGCTCGCTGGCAAAATCGTCAAAGGCGGCGGCGGCGTGTGGGGCCCGGTTCCCATGCCAGCAAACGCGCAAGTCAGCCCAGACGAAGCAACCAAACTTGCCACGTGGATCATGACGCAAAAGTAAGCTCAACACGGCTTTTACAGCCAGTTGTTAAATAGCCCGCTGAAGCGGGCTTTTTTATTGCTATTTTGGCCTACAGCCCAATAAATGCGGGCGCAAGAAGCTTCTTAATTAATAGCAAAATAGGTTACTGCTTTTCAGACAGCTGATCAAGAATCGCCGGGTTCTCAAGCGTAGACGTGTCTTGCGTAATCGCCTCGCCCTTGGCAATGCCGCGCAGCAGGCGGCGCATGATTTTGCCGCTTCGGGTTTTGGGCAGGTTGTCACCAAAGCGGATGTCTTTTGGCTTGGCAATCGGACCAATCTGCTTGCCAACCCAGTCACGCAGCTCTTTGGCAATCGCCTTGGCTTCTTCGCCAGTCGGGCGTGAACGCTTGAGCACCACAAACGCCACAATCGCCTCGCCGGTCAAGTCATCGGGCCGGCCGACCACTGCTGCTTCAGCCACGAGCGTGCTGTGGGCCACCAAAGCTGATTCAATTTCCATCGTGCCCATGCGGTGGCCCGACACGTTCAACACGTCGTCAATACGGCCTGTGATGCGAAAGTAGCCGTTGTCTTTGTTGCGCACCGCGCCGTCGCCCGCCAAATAAGTCGTGCCGCCCATCTCGGGTGGAAAGTACGCCTTTTTAAACCGTTCAGGGTCGCCCCAAATGGTGCGGATCATCGACGGCCATGGCTTTGTCACGACCAACATGCCGCCTGCGCCGTTAGGCAACTCATTGCCTGTCTCATCCACAATCGCGGCCATGATGCCGGGCAACGGCAGCGTGCAGCTGCCTGGTACCAGCGGCGTTGCGCCTGGCAACGGCGTGATGATGTGGCCGCCGGTTTCAGTTTGCCAGAAGGTGTCCAGCACCGGGCAACGCTCGCCGCCAATGTTTTTGTAGTACCACATCCAGGCTTCGGGGTTGATCGGCTCACCGACGGAGCCAAGGATGCGCAGGCTGCTCAGGTCTGACCGGTCAGGGTGAACTTTTTCATCGGCTTCAGCGGCTTTGATGAGTGAACGGATGGCCGTCGGCGCAGTGTAGAAAATCGACACCTTGTGGCGCTCAATCATTTGCCA
>JANPDQ010000238.1:0-6807 GCA_031431575.1 Polaromonas sp. | reverse complement strand
TGACGGGCTGAACTTTGAGCGCGACGAAATTTTTGGTATCTACAACCGCAAACTTGAGCTAATTGCCATGGCGCATTTGGCTTTTTCAACTGATGCCAAGCTCAGCAGCTGCGCCGAGTTTGGCGTGTCCGTGCTCAGCGCCGCGCGCGGGCGCGGTTACGGTTCGCGCCTGTTTGACCGGGCGGTGATTCATGCGCGCAATGAAGGCGTAGACATGATGTTCATCCATGCTTTAAGCGAAAACACCGCCATGCTGAACATTGCCCGCAAAGGCGGCGCAACCATTGAGCGTGACGGTAGCGAAAGCGAAGCCTATTTAAAGTTGCCGCCCGCTGACCTTGATTCGCGCATGACGGAAATGGTCGAAGAGCAAATCGCACAAACCGACTACCGGCTAAAAGTGCAGGCCAAGCAGTTCTGGAGCTTTTTGGCAGCGCTGCAAGATGTGCGCTGCGGCGTGCGGGACGCGCGCGATAAATCTGCCACGTGAAGGCGAGATTCACAAAGAGGTCAGGAGATCAGGAAATCAGGGCGGTAAAACGCCGACATTCGTGGGCCTTCTTCCTTGACCTCATTGGTCTCCTTGTGAAAAGTCTTTTCTTTAAGCTATTCTTACGGCTTAGCAACTACCGAACACACTGTGTCCGACACCCCCCCCAGTAGGCCTTCCAAACACGAAGGCCGACACGACTCGAAACACGAGACCAAGCATGAAGACAAGCGCGGCTTTTTGCAAAAAGTCGCTGAAATGCTTCACCCCGGCCCTGACTCCACCGACGAGTTGATTGAAACGCTGGTCGAAGCCCAAGACAACGAAGTTATTGGCGCGCAAAGCAGGGAAATGCTCGAAGGCGTCATCCGCATGGCCGACATGACGGCTGGCGACGTGATGGTGGCTGCACCGCGCATGGATTTGGTCAACATCAACGCACCGTTTGACGAGTTGCTGCACTTGGTGATTGACACCGCGCACTCGCGCTTTCCGGTGTACGAGGACGAAAAAGAAAACATCATCGGCATTTTGATGGCCAAAGACTTGCTGAAACTCCAGCGCGCGCCTGAGCTGAACATCAAGGCGCTGCTGCGCCCGGCGGTGTTTGTGCCTGAGAGCAAAGGCCTGAATGACTTGCTGCGCGAGTTCAGAGGCAACCGCAACCACCTGGCGATTGTTATTGACGAGTTTGGCCGCACGGCAGGGCTCATCACGATTGAAGACGTGCTGGAGCAAATCGTCGGTGAGATTGAAGACGAGTTCGACATCGCTGAAGATGAAGGTGATATTTTCGGTCTGCCCGACCGCAGCTTTCGCGTCAGTGGTGAAACTTCGGTCGAGCGGGTCAGCGAGGCGTTCGGGGTAAACCTGCAAGACGACGACTTTGACACCATCGGCGGGCTGATTGCACACCGCATGGGCCATGTGCCCAAGCGCGGCGAAGGCTTTGCGCTGGGCGGCCTGCAATTTACCGTGCTGCACACCAAGGGCGGCGCGGTGCGCTGGTTCAAGGTTGCGCCTGTCGGCGTGCAAACCAGTCTTGACTTGAATTGACTTCCGCTGCCTCGCGTTTTGGTTGGTCCGTTAAATACGCTATTACTTTAATAGCTGGTTGCGCCCATGCTTTGGGCGTTACATGGCCTTTCGGCATTATTTTTAGTGCTGGGCAGCCAATTTGGTGGTTGCAAATCGCCTCGCTGATGGTTCTGGTCTGGCAGCTTAATCAGGCGCAAACCAAGCGCGAAGCCGCCTGGCTGGGCTTGCTGTTTACTGCGGCGATGCAATTGGCCACGTGGTGGTGGCTTTTTATATCGCTGCATACGTATGGCGGGCTGGCTGCGCCGCTCGCTGTCATCGCGATTGTTGGCCTCGCCGCCTTCCTAGCGCTGTACTACGCTGCCGCTTGTGCACTATTTACCGCCATGGCGCCCGTAAATATGGCGGGTCGTGCTCTGGTTTTTGCAGCGGTGTGGCTGCTGGCCGAGCTGACACGCGTTGCACTTTTTACCGGTTTCCCGTGGGGGCAGGGCGGCTACGCGCAGCTTGATGGCCCGTTTGTTGACCTGGCCAAACTGGTCGGAGTACACGGGCTGACGTTTGGCGCGGCGTTTTTGGCTGCGGGTTTGGCGGGCCTGGTGGCCAAGCCGCGCTGGGTGTCGGCAGCAGCAATTGCAGGCGGGGTGCTGGCGGCTGCTGCGGGCAGTGCCGCGCTGCGCATTGGCCCAAGCGGCGTGTCGCTTTTCAGCCAGGCGCATCCGGTGCCGCTGAGCCGAAGCGATGCGCCTTTCACCGTCGCACTGCTGCAAGGCAACATTGCACAAGACGAAAAATTCAAACCCACGGGCGGCCTGCCGGACGCGCTCAATTGGTACGGCCTGCAGCTGCTTGCCAGCACCGCTACGCTGGTCATCACCCCTGAAACCGCGCTGCCGTTGTTGCCGCAGCAGCTGCCCGAAGGCTATCTTGAGGCACTGGTCAAACGGTTTTCCCAGCCGGGGGCTACCGTCACGGCTGCATTGATTGGCATTCCGCTGGGTGACAGCCGGCTTGGCTATACCAACTCGGTGATTGCATTAAAGCCGTCCGCTTCCACGTCAGCCAGCACCCAAACAATTTATCAGTATGACAAGCACCACCTGGTGCCATTTGGCGAGTTTGTGCACCCGCTGTTCAAGTGGTTTTTAACCATCGTCAATATCCCGTTGTCAGACTTTAATCGCGGCGATGTCAGCCAGCCGTCGTTTGAATGGCAAGGCCAGCGCATTGCTCCCAACATTTGTTACGAGGATTTGTTTGGCGAAGAACTCGCTGCGCGGTTTCTTGACCCTGCCACTGCCCCGACCATGATGGTCAATGTCAGCAACATCGGCTGGTTTGGCAACACCGTGGCCATTGACCAGCACCTGAACATTTCCCGCCTGCGCGCAATCGAGTTTGAGCGGCCCATGATCCGCTCAACCAACACCGGCGCCACCGCCATCGTTGACCACACCGGCCGCGTTACGCATGCGCTTGAGCGCCACACTCGCGGTGTGCTGGTGGGCGCAGTTCAAGGTCGCAGCGGTAACACGCCGTATGCTGACTTGGCCGCACGGTTTGGCTTGTGGCCGTGGTGGCTTTTGGTGTCTGCTATTATTTCAGGAGCTGTTTACGCCCGTTTTTATTGGTCTGCAGGCCGATTTAAATCGCGAAAAAGCCTATAAAATAACAAAATGAAGACTTTTCAAGACATTATTCTTACGCTGCAAACCTACTGGGCAAATCAAGGCTGCGCGCTGCTTCAGCCATATGATATGGAAGTGGGCGCTGGAACGTCGCACACAGCTACATTTTTACGAGCACTCGGCCCAGAGCCCTGGAAGGCTGCCTATGTGCAACCCAGCCGCCGCCCAAAAGACGGGCGGTATGGTGAGAACCCCAATCGTTTGCAACATTACTACCAGTACCAGGTAGTGCTCAAACCGGCACCGGCAAATATTCTGGAGCTGTATTTAGGCAGCCTGGAAGCGTTAGGCTTTGATTTGAAGCAAAACGACATCCGCTTTGTAGAAGACGACTGGGAAAACCCAACGCTGGGCGCATGGGGCTTGGGCTGGGAGGTGTGGCTGAACGGCATGGAAGTCACGCAGTTCACGTACTTTCAGCAGGTCGGCGGTATTGATTGCAAGCCCATCACCGGCGAGATCACCTACGGCCTGGAGCGCCTGGCCATGTACCTGCAAGGGGTGGACAACGTCTACAACCTCAAGTGGACTGAGGGCCTGAGCTATGGCGATGTGTACAAGCAAAACGAAGTCGAGCAATCAACCTATAACTTTGAGCATTCAGACGCAGACTTTTTGTTCACGGCGTTTACCGCACACGAAAAGCAGGCCAAGCATTTGATCGAAGTGCAACTCGCACTACCCGCCTACGAGCAGGTTTTAAAAGCCGCCCACAGCTTTAACTTGCTAGACGCTCGCGGCTCAATCAGCGTGACAGAACGCGCCGCGTACATTGGCCGCATTCGCAACCTGGCCCGCAGCGTGGCGCAAAGCTATTACGAAAGCCGTGAACGCTTGGGCTTTCCCATGGTACCGCGTGAGTGGGTGGAACAGATGGTGAAGAAGGCAGCTTGACGATGGCAAGCCGCGCAAAAACGACAGCGCCCAGCGCAAAGCTGCCAAGCCAGTGGCGGTCACGTGCGTACAACTGGGGCGACGGATCAGGCGATTTGGCACTACCAATTCCACCCAACATTCAGCGCGCGCATAAGCTTAATGAGCATTCGACGGTTCAGGCAAAACTAGTGCGCGGCAGACTCGTCATCTCTCTGATCAAAACCCACAGCCCACCGAAAGCGGAGCGACCATGAAGTTGAGTTGGCCCGACATCAAGAGCCGCGCAAGCGGGTTTGCGCAGGAGTTTGCGCAGGCTACAGACGAAAAATCCCAAGCACAAACTTTTTGGATCAAATTTTTCGCAGTTTTTGGAGTGGATAGCAGTCGCGTTGGCGTTTTTGAAAGTCGAGTTAAAAAGCTCAATAAACGCACTGGGTTTGCCGATTATTTTTGGCCGGGCTTGCTCCTTATCGAGCACAAAAGCGCGGGCGTCGATTTGGCGATTGCGCAAGATCAAGCAGCGGATTATTGTGTGAACCTCAAGGAAGGCGAGCATCCGCGCTACCTGTTGGTCAGCGACTTCCAGAATTTTTGGTTGAAAGACCTGGAGCTAGGCCAAGAGGCACGTTTTAGCCTCAAAGACCTGCCGCGGAACGCATCGCGTTTTGGTTTTATATTGGGTCAGCAGAGTGCGCGTATTCAGGCTAACGACCCTATCAACGACCGCGCGGTTAAAAAGTTGGCCAAACTCCACGGCGCTTTGCGCCGCGACGGCTATAAACGCCACCCGCTTCAGCTGCTGTTGGTTCGCTTGTTGTTTTGTATGTTTGCCGACAAAACAGGCCTATTTGAGCCCGCAGGGCGCTTTACAGACTTGATCGACCGCGGCACGCAGGCAGACGGCAGCAATGTCGGGCAGGTGCTGACCCAGCTTTTTGACGAATTGGACACCGAGCTAAACCAGCGGCAAAGCAAAGCGCCCGGTTGGTTCAAAGATTTCCCCTACGTCAATGGTCATTTATTTGAAGAAAAAATTCGTACAGCCAGTTTTGATGCGGCCATGCGCGAGCTGCTGCTTGATTGCTGCAACCTTGATTGGGCCCGTATTTCTCCTGCTATTTTCGGTTCCATGTTTCAGCACATCATGGACGAGGAAGGGCTAGACACCCAGCACGACCTGCGCCGTGAGCTGGGTGCGCACTACACCAGTGAAGACAATATTCTCAAGCTGATAGGCCCCTTGTTTTTTGACGACCTACAGGCTCAATTCAAAGCAGCGCGTGGCAGTATTAAGGCTTTGTTTGAATTTCAAAAAAAGCTGCGTCGGCTGCAGTTTTTAGACCCCGCCTGCGGTTGCGGCAACTTTTTGGTAATAACTTACCGAGAACTTCGGCTGATAGAAATCGAGATTTTCAAGGCCGTCAAAGCCATTGCCAGCAAAGGTCCTAACGGGCTGAGCGGCTTACAGGTTCTTGATTCTTTCCTGGCCGAAATGGTAAATGTCGATCAATTCAGCGGCATTGAAATTGAAGAGTTCCCGGCGCGAGTTGCACAGGTGGCCATGTGGCTGGTTGACCACCAAATGAACGTACTGGCGGGCGAGGTGCTCGAAGCTTGGCTGCCTCGACTGCCGCTCAAAAAATCCGCACACATTCGTATTGGCGACGCGCTGGCCATGGATTGGGCCGATTTTTGCCCGCCAGCAAATTGCCACTATCTGCTGGGCAACCCGCCTTTTGTGGGCAAACAAATGCAAAGCGATTCGCAAAAAGCCAGCATGGAGCGGTTGCTGGCAAGTGCTGGCATTCAAGGTGGTGGCGTGCTCGACTTGGTGGCGGGCTGGTACATCAAGGCTGCCCAATACCTTGCAGGATCAAACGCAGCGCTGGCCGACGAGCGCAAGAAGGCATTTAAGGATGCAGCTTTTTCCAAAGCCAAGCAAGCCAGCATGCTGGATGAAGAAGACCCCGCCGCGGCTGCTGCCCGCCAAAGCTTGAACGACATATTTGCCCTGGCCGAGGCGCAAGACTTGGCGGCGCGAGAGAAAATCAAAGTCGCTTTTGTGTCTACCAACAGCATTTGCCAGGGCGAGCAAGTCGGGTTGCTGTGGAGCTGGATGATGAGCCAAGGCATTGCCATTGAGTTTGCCCACCGCACCTTCCGCTGGAGCAATGAAGCTACTGGCAAAGCCGCAGTGCATTGCGTGATTGTCGGCTTCGGCTTGGCAAGCCGCGTGGCTAAAGTGTCGCCAAAACGGCTGTTTGATTACGTTGACGCAGAGGGCGAAGAGGACGCGAGTGCCCAGCCGCAAGAGTTGGCTGCCGAGCAGATCAACCCTTATTTGGTGGATGCGCCCATGGTGGCGCTGGAGAGCCGAAAGTCCTCGATTTGTAGCGCGCCGCCCATCAACTACGGTAGCTTTGCGTTGGATGATGGGCATTTCACGCTTAATGAGGAGGACCGTGCGCGCATTCTGGCAGAGGGCAAGGACGCATCTGCTTTCATTCGTCCTTTTGTCGGCGGTCAAGAGTTGCTCAACGCCGAGTCCCGTTGGTGTCTGTGGCTGAACGAAGTTGAACCTGAAGAGATCAATGGCTTTCCCGAAATCAAGCGACGCGTAGCAGCAGTAAAACTGTGGCGCGGCAAAAGTAGCCGCCCCACAACAGTAAAACTTGCACAAACGCCGATGGAGTTTGCCGAAATAAGGCAGCCCAC
>JANPDQ010000237.1:0-10772 GCA_031431575.1 Polaromonas sp. | reverse complement strand
GAGAAAGATTTTTTTGGTTTCTTCTCTGCGAGGCTCTGCGTTCTCTGCGCCTCTGCGGTAAATGCCTCCGCTCTCGCAGCTTAAAAATAAGTTTATAATCTAAGGCTTACCGGAAAGTGCTCAAAATGGTTTTGAGTGGCTGCCGAAACGATATTTAAGGATAGAAAAATGAAAGACGGCATTCACCCCAACTACCGCGAAGTTTGTTTTATGGACTTGTCCAACAACTTCAAATTCGTTACACGTTCATGCGTGAACACCAAAGAAATGGTGAAAATGGACGATGGTCGCGAATTGCCTCTGTACAAACTCGATACTTCGAGCGAGTCGCATCCGTTTTATACCGGTACACAAAAATCCGTCGACAACATGGGCGGCCGCGTTGAGAAATTCCGCAACCGCTTTGGCAAAACCGCCGCCAAAGAAGCAGCGCCAGAAGTCGCTGCCTAAGGCCACACACCTAGCGGAAAAAGCAGCCTGAAACCAGGCTGCTTTTTTTTCGTCTGAAGCTGCGTAAAAATTGCGTATTTGCAAAAACCTGATTTGAACAAGCCCTCCCCTGCCATCATTGCCCAATCGGCGGTTCGCCGTCTGCCCAGGCTTGTGCTGCTTTTATTTTGTGCAGCATATGCTTTGCCAGGCTTTTTTGGCCGATCGCCCTGGAAAAACGAAGACATTGCATCGTTCGGGGTAATGCGTGAACTCGCATCGGGGGCCGGCAATTGGCTGTCCCCACAAATGCCGGGCAAAGGCTTCGCGATTGAGGCATTGCTGCCTTACTGGATGGGAGCGCTGGGCATAAAACTCTTGCCGTTTTTAGACTCCGCGCTTGCTGCCAGGGTACCCTTTATTGGCCTGATGTTTCTCACCTTGATGGGTACTTGGTACGCCGTTTACTATTTGGCACGAAGCCCACAAGCTCAACCTGTTGCGTTTGCTTTTGGTGGCGAAGCCGAACCGGTGGACTATGCCCGAGCAATTGCTGATGCAGGTCTACTAGCCTTGCTTGCCTGCCTTGGATTGGCCCAGCTATCGCACGAGACCACGCCGGCCGCAGCACAAATTGGATTTACTGCGCTAGCGTTTTACGCGCTGTCGGCCAGCCCCTACCGGCGTGCAACGGCTGCTTTCGGGCCAGCTTTGGGGCTGGTTGCTGGCTTGGTAGGGCTGTGCCTAAGCGGCGCACCAACCATTGCGCTAATGCTGGGCCTGGGCGGGGCCGTGGTGGAATGGACGCATCAATTGTGGGGCAGCGCTTTATCCCAACACAATCCGAATAACCCAAGCGGTCAGGATAGCAAAAAACACTCGCGCCACTGGATACTGCTGATCATCACAACCACTGCCCTGACCTGCCTTTTAGCGACTCAGCTAGACCTTTGGCGCTGGCGACTTCAGCTCCCAGGATCAGGCGGCCAATCAGCTTGGACGGATTGGCGTCGAATTGGACGCCTATTACTTTGGTTTACCTGGCCCGCCTGGCCACTTGCGTTGTGGACTCTGTGGCGATGGCGCAGGCAGCTTGCCAGCCGGCACGTCGCGCTTCCACTGTGGTTCGCTGGTGTGTGCGTCTTGGCCGCGATGGGTGCGCCTGCTGCTGACCGTACTTTGCTGCTGGCCTTACCGGCACTGGCAGCACTGGCCGCGTTCGCGCTTCCCACCTTGAAAAGAAGCGTGGCATCCCTTATTGACTGGTTCACGCTTATTTTCTTTACCAGCTGCAGCGTGATCGTGTGGGTAGTGTGGATTGCAATGCAGACTGGCACGCCCCGCCAACCAGCGGCAAATGTTGCCAAACTCGCGCCCGGGTTTGAGCCCACATTTTCGATTTTTGCATTTTTAATAGCACTTGCCGCAACACTCGCATGGGCTTGGCTGGTGCGCTGGCGGGCTGGCGCGAACCGTGCTGCCATCTGGAAATCATTGGTACTACCAGCGGGCGGCGCTACGCTCTGCTGGGTACTGCTCATGACACTGTGGCTACCTCTTCTGGATTTTGCGCGAAGTTACGCCGCCATTTCACGGCAGGTTGCGAGCCTCGTCGAGAAGTCGTCGTGCGTTGAGATATTCGGCATCAGCAGTGGCCAAGCGGCTGCTTTTCAGTACCACGGTGGCCTAGACCTTCGGCAATCAAGCCGAAGCGGAACCTGCCCGTTTTTAATTGTTGATTCAGATGTGCAGGCTTCCATGAGCCAAGTTGTGAATTTGCCCGATTGGGCATTTATGGCCACGCTTAGTAGGCCCACTGACAAAACCGAAAATATCCTTCTTTTTAGACGAGTGGGGAGTCTGCCACCACGTACACGGTCACCGTGAGCGAAGTGAAGATCATTGGCCAGCACGCGGGAAGCGTTCTCGTCGGACAGCTAGCGGTCATGGCTTTTGGCGTGGCAGACACCGTCATTGCTGGCAGGTACAGCGATACAGCGCTTGCAGCACTCTCGGTTGGCTCTGCAATTTACATCAGTGTCTATGTTGGGCTGATTGGAATTGTTCAGGCGTTGTTGCCTGTTTGGGCGGAATTTTTTGGCGGTAATCGACTAACGGCGATCGGGCGCTCCGTTCGCCAAAGTATCTACCTTTGTAGCATCATCACATTAGTAGGCATGGCTGCACTTCTTTCCCCTGGGCCGTTGCTCAGATGGGCCCAAGTTCCTGAAACCATGTTGGCAGAAGTCGAGACCTACCTGACGGTACTGGCATTCGCTTTTGCTCCTTCCCTGCTCTTCAGACTCTACAGCACACTCAACCAATCGTTGGGCAGGCCTATGCTGGTGACGGCGCTTCAAGTTGCGGCACTTTTAGTGAAGATACCGTTGTCCATTTGGTTTGTGGCGGGCGGCGGCGGCATCGCACCCATGGGTGCCGTAGGCTGTGCCTGGGCAACGTTGGTCGTGAGCTATTTGCTGCTCGTACTTGCGGTCGTTATGCTGCGGGTTCACCCAATGTACACACCTTTCTCAATATGGCGAAGGCTCGAGCGACCTGACTGGTCGCATATCGGCCACTTTGCGCGACTAGGCGTTCCTGCGGGCTTAGCCTACTTTGTAGAAATAACATCGTTCACGCTTATGGCGTTGTTCATTGCACGGCTGGGCACAGTTGCCTCTGCAAGCCATCAAATCGCGTCAAGCGTCGCCGCGGTACTTTATATGGTTCCTTTGTCAGTTGCAATCGCCTGCAGCGCAAGGGCATCGTATTGGCTGGGTTCTGGCAGCCCTGAGAATGCAAAAAACACCGTCGTGTTGGGTTTAAAGGTTACTTTTGCTTCAGCCGCCCTGCTGGCATGCTTACTTGCAATTGCGCCGGCACTTATCGCAAACGCATACTCCACCAATCCAAAAATTATCTCGATTGCAGCCCCCTTGCTACTTTGGGTAGCCTGCTATCACCTCGCAGACGCGATGCAAGCAATTTGTGCATTTTTATTGCGCTCTTACGGCATTACGATCGCACCGCTAGTCGTTTACGCGCTTGGCTTGTGGGGTTTAGGGCTCATTGGTGGATACCAGCTTACCTACGGCGACGTAACCGGTTTCCAGTCAGACCAGACGCCCACCAGCTTCTGGATGGCCAGCACGCTTGGAATAACTTCGGTAGCCATTAGTTTGGCTTTCGTGCTCCTGAGTGCGGTGCGCAAAAGCGTTACTAAAAAATAAAAGAAATTTCAGAGTCGGCGTACGCGAGCCGGTGGAAAAATAATCGTAAAACATGATCCTTCCCCCAGCTTACTTTCAATATGCAACGCGGCGCCATGTCGCTGCACTACATGTTTAACTATTGCCAAACCTAAGCCAGTGCCGCCAGTTTCCCTCGATCTGCTACGGTCGATTCGATAAAACCGTTCAGTAAGGCGGGGCAAATGTTCAGGGGCAATGCCGGGGCCGGTGTCTCGCACCATGAATTTGCCTGATCCATCGGGCAAGAGACTCCAAGTAACTTTTACATCTCCTGCGTCCGGGGTATAGCGGATTGCGTTTATCACCAAGTTCGACATAGCGCTATACAGTTCCGTCTGTACGCCAGCAATTTCACAATCTGGCATCGCTTCAAAAGTCAACCGATGCCCGGTCGGGGCAACAAGTGCGGAAAGAGCCCGAGCTTCTTGCTCGCACTGGACAAACATAGCGCTTGTGGTAGCCCAATCGGTTGCGCTTGGAGCCGGGCTTCCCTCGAGCCGCGACAAAGTCAATAAATCATTTACAAGCGTCTGCATGCGCTGCGACTGTTGCGCCATCAACATCAGGTACCGAACTCGCTCTGAATCTTTCAGAGGCAACGTTTGTAAGGTTTCAATAAAGCCCGAAAGCACGGTAAGAGGAGTTCGTATTTCATGCGACACATTCGCGACGAAGTCCCTGCGCATGGATTCCGCAAGTTCGACGGCAGTAATGTCGCGAGAAAGCAGCAACTTCCTGTTTTTACCGTACGAATGAACATGTACCGAGAGTTTTACTGGCCTACCCGGAACGCTAGCGCTACCCGTAAAGACAACATCGTGATTGAAGTCACCCTTGGCCATGTAAGCATTAAATTCTGGCGCTCGCACCAAGTTGGCAACATGCTGCATGACGTCGCGCTGAGCGTCAAAACCAAAATGAAGGGCTGCCATCTGATTGCACCATTCAATCCGCTCTTGAGAGTCAAGTAGTACCACTCCGCTAGGAGAGGCTTGCATTGCGGCTAGAAATTCATCAAGACGTGCCTGACTTTCAAGATACTGCAGATCCCGATTTTTGAGCAACCTGCGAATGCGATCTGCGGCCTCAGCCCAAACGCCAGTAATGCGTGGCATGGGGCTGATGATCACTGCTGGAGATTCGTTGTTTTGCTCTGCTCGTAACCAGCGTAGTAGGCGTCCTACGCGGATACTGTCAAGAGCAAGCCAACACCAAGGCGACACAAGCAGACCAACAATCAAACCGTTTTTCGATGCCAACGCCAAACCCACGCCGCCAATTGCTGTCATGCAAAAGGCCAAACCCAGCCACCTGTTAATCATGCACTCGATTGTGACGCAGCAAAAGAAGACGAAGACATTGCCGTTAATCTGTAGCCCGCGCCCCTTACGGTTTCAACCATTGAGCCTGCAGCGCCAAGCGACTCTCTAAGTCGCTTCACGTGTACGTCAACTGTGCGTTCCTCGATGAAAACATGGTCTCCCCAGACTTTGTCCAAAAGGGTGCCACGGCTATGAACGCGTTCGGCATGTTTCATCAAGAAATGCAACAGCTTGAATTCAGTCGGTCCAAATTTCAACTCTTGCCCATGAAAAGCAATTCGGTGAGTGCCGGCATCTAAAACCAGCCCACCTACAGTCACACTATCAGTTGCTGACTCTGGCGCGCGTCGACGTAACACTGCCCGAATCCGAGCAAGCAGTTCTTGGGTCGAAAAAGGCTTTGTCACGTAGTCATCGGCGCCAGCATCCAAACCCGCGACTTTATCGGGTTCATCCCCCCGTGCCGTCAGCATGAGTATTGGAATACTCTTGGTACGCGGCTGCTTGCGCAAATGGCGCGCAAGAGACAAGCCGCTTTGGCCTGGCAACATCCAGTCAAGCAGTATCACATCGGGCAAGACCGCGTCCAACTCGCGCTGCGCGCTGACACTGTCACCAGCAATTACTGCCACGAAGCCACCATGCTGCAAATTGACGGCAATCAGTTCTGCAATGGCAGGCTCATCTTCGACAATCAATACGCGCGGCAGATGCTTCATGTTTTTACCCAACCCACTTCAGCGAACTGCGGATTCGACCTGGTCCATAGGAGTGTGACGAACATCCGCACCCTTGACGATGTAAATAATAAACTCGGCAATATTTTTAGCATGGTCGCCAACACGCTCAATTGCTTTCGCAACGAAAAGTAAATCAAGACTCGGTGAGATAGTGCGTGGGTCTTCCATCATGTAAGTAACTAACTTACGGACAAAACCGTCAAATTCACGATCAATTTCATCATCTTCTTTAAGAATAGACACAGCTACCGCGGTATCCAGACGGGCAAATGCATCCAGAGCCTTGCGCAGCAATCCCGAAGCCAATTCGGCTGCTATTCGCAGATCAGACGAAGGCAGGGACCTGGAAGAGCCACTGTCGATAATGGACTTCACCATTCGCGCAATCTTCTCAGCCTCATCTCCTGCGCGCTCGAGATTTGCGGTAGTTTTAGATATAGCAATCAACAAGCGCAAGTCTCGAGCTGTTGGCTGGCGACGCGCAATGATTGAAGACAGTTCACGATCAATATCAATTTCCATTGCGTTAACGCGTGCTTCGGTTTCAATTACCTGGTTGGCGCTGTCAGCACTGAACTGAGAGAGTGCGTAAATAGCAAGGCGGATTTGTGATTCGACCAATCCACCGAGTTCCATTACGCGTGAAGAAACTCCGTTTAGCTCGGCATCAAATTGAGTAGACAAATGTTTATCAGACATGTTGGTTTCCTTGAGTTTCTTAACCAAAACGGCCGGTAATATAGTCTTCGGTTTCTTTGCGCTTGGGCTTGAAGAACAGATCCTCTGTTACACCGAACTCCACCAAGTCACCCAAATACATGTAAGCCGTGTAATCGCTGCAACGGGCTGCCTGCTGCATGTTATGAGTGACGATAACCACCGTGTAATCGTTCTTCAACTCGGTAATCAGCTCTTCAATTTTTGCAGTCGAGATGGGATCCAACGCAGAGCAAGGTTCATCAAGCAACAAAACTTCAGGTTTGATGGCAATTCCACGGGCGATACACAAACGCTGCTGCTGACCACCAGACAAACTTGATCCATTTTGGTTGAGCTTGTCTTTGACCTCGCCCCACAGTGCTGCTTTTCGCAATGCCCATTCAACGCGCTCATCCATATCAGATCTACTTAGGCTTTCGAAGAGCTTTACTCCAAACGATATGTTGTCATAAATGGACATCGGAAATGGGGTGGGCTTCTGGAATACCATGCCCACTTTAGATCTGATAAGAGCCACATCTTTTTTAGACGTTAGGAGATTTTCTCCTTCGAACGTGACGGAACCTTCGGCCCGTTGTTCAGGATACAGCTCATACATACGGTTGAAAATTCGCAATAAAGTTGACTTTCCACAACCGGACGGACCGATAAAAGCTGTTACTTTTTTCTCTGGAATTTCTAAATTTATATTTTTTAATGCGTGAAATTTCCCGTAAAAAAATTCTAGATTTTTCACTGAGATTTTAGATTTCTCGGTAGTTAGAGTCGCTGGAGACATTTTAATAAACTTTATATGTTAGGTTATACAAACGGATAGGACCAGAAAACTAAATCTTGACCCTGGTAACATATCTAGCAAGGATATTTAAACCTAAAACCGCTACCGTAATAAGCAATACGCCCGCCCAGGCTAAATTTTGCCAGTTTTCGTACGGACTCATCGCGAACTTAAATATGGTAACTGGCAAACTGGCCATTGGTTCCGTAAGACTAGAGGTCCAAAATTGATTACTTAACGCAGTGAACAGTAGCGGCGCGGTTTCTCCAGCGATACGCGCAATAGCTAACATTATGCCCGTCACCACTCCAGCCCTGGCGGCCTTCATCGTAATACTCAGAATGACCTTCCATTTTGGCGCACCTAATGCATACGCGGCTTCCCGAAGTGCAGACGGTATAAGTTGGAGCATATTCTCGGTAGTCCTAATTACGACGGGAATAACGATTAATGCAAGTGCAATAATACCGGCCCAACCCGAAAACGATTTGTAGCGAGAGACTACTACCGCATAGACGAAAAGACCGATAACTATGGACGGAGCAGACAACAAAATATCGTTAACAAACCGAGTAGTAGCCGCGAGCCAGCTTTTTGTATCAAATTCTGCCAGGTAGATGCCTGCCATCACTCCAATCGGCGCCCCGATGAACGTAGCCATTAACACCATTAAAAATGATCCGTATATAGCGTTTGCAAGTCCGCCAGCATCGTTTGGCGGGGGTGTCATTTGGGTCAACGTTGCAAATGACAATCCACTTACACCAAGCCGGATTGTCTCAAACAGAATCCAAAACAACCAAAAAAGCCCGAAAGCCATTGCTAGCATTGCTAAGGTGATAGCTAGAATATTTATTTTTTTTCGTCTCGCAAATTTGACTTCACGATAGGTTATCAAAGTTGCGGTCATGTGCGAACACCTTCATTTTTTTGTAATTGTGACAACAACAATTTTGACAGTGACAAAACCACAAATGTTATAAAAAACAAGACTAATCCAAGGTACATCAACGCCCCCTGATGCAATCCCTCTCCAGCTTCGGCGAATTCATTTGCCAACGCAGAAGTAATACTGTTTGCAGCAGTAAATAAACTAAGCGATTCAAGTTGATTAAAGTTGCCGATTACAAATGTAATGGCCATAGTCTCGCCGATTGCGCGACCGAGTCCGAGCATGATGCCACCAATGACACCTGATTTTGTGTAAGGCAAAACAACCTGAGAGACGACTTCCCAGGTAGTGGAGCCCAGCGCGTATGCTGATTCTTTAAGTAAAACAGGGGTGACTTCAAACACATCGCGCATTACTGATGCTATGAAGGGAATGATCATTATCGCCAGGATTATCCCTGCCGACAAAATTCCAATGCCCACGGGCGCCCCCGAAAACAAAGTTCCCAGCAGAGGTACGTCTCCAAAAGCTTTTTGCAGCGGTTGTTGCACATAAGTTGACAAAACCGGCGCGAAGACCAACAAACCCCACATACCGTAAACGATTGAAGGAACGGCAGCCAACAATTCAACAGCTGTGCCCAACGGACGCCTGAGCCACGTGGGCGATAGTTCAGTGAGAAACAAGGCGATGCCAAAGCTTACGGGTACAGCAATGACCAACGCAACCAGCGAAGTCATAACCGTGCCGTAAATCATCACCAGACCGCCGAAATCTTCTTTTACCGGATCCCAAGTAGTGCTGACTAAAAACCCTAGACCAAATTTTGAAATAGCGGGCCATGCGCTGATAGTCAGCGACACCAAAATCGCAACCAAAATAAGCAGAGTGAACACTGCGGCGGCCTTAGCGACCGCAGCAAATAAGATGTCTAAGACCGGTCCAGATCGAGCTTTTTGAGGAGGCGTTGGTGTTTTAGTCATTACACGACCAGCAGGGCTGGTTAACTTTGGAGGGTTGGACTTTGCCGCTGGAAGTGTAGATGACACTAAATTACTCCCGATTTAAGGCTTGCTTACTTTATTGCTACCGGCTTACCAGCAACATCGGTCACTTTTGCCCAGGATTTTTCAATAGAACCAATTACGTCGTCAGGAATTGGCACATAGTCGAGCGCAGCAGCAGTTTGGTCGCCGTTTTTGAAGGCCCACGTAAAGAATTTGAACACCTCCGTAGCGGCGGCGGGTTTTTCTTGCTTCACATTCATCAGAATGAAAGTAGCAGTCGAAATAGGCCACGCGTTTTTGCCGGGCTGGTCAGTAATAAGCTGATAAAACGACTTGTTCCAGTCCGCACCAGCTGCAGCTGCCTTAAATGCCGTGTCATCAGGAGCCACAAACGCACCATCACGATTTTTCATTAACGCATAGGTCATTTTGTTTTGCTTAACGTACGAGTACTCGACGTAACCAATCGAGTTCGGCAAACGCGCAACAAACGCCGCAACGCCTTCGTTCCCTTTTCCGCCAGCGCCGACGGGCCAATTGACAGCAGTGCCCTCACCTACCTTGGCCTTCCATTCAGGATGGACGCGCGATAAATAGTTTGTGAAATTGAAGGTTGTACCTGAGCCGTCAGCGCGGCGAACCGGCGAAATCGCAGCATCGGGCAATGGCAAAGTCGGATTTAATGCTTTGATCGCTCCGTCGTTCCATTTAGTAATTTTTCCCAGAAAAATGTCCCCCAAGACCTGACCGTCGAGCCGCATCTGACCAGGAGCGATGCCTTTGATGTTGATGACGGGCACTGTTCCGCCAATAACAGCCGGAAACTGAATTTGCCCTTTCTTGGCCAAAACGTCATCTGTCTGTGGCATGTCTGATGCACCAAAATCCACAGTCTTTGAATCGATCTGTTTGATTCCAGCGCCTGAGCCAATTGACTGGTAGTTCACTTTTACGCCGGTTGCCTTGTTGTAGTCGGCCGCCCATTTCGAATAAATTGGTGCTGGAAATGTGGCACCGGCGCCGGTTATTTCTTGACCCATTGCCGTCAATGGCAGGAGGACAACAGCCGTTGTCACAACAGAAACTAACGAAAAATTCGAACTTGTGTTCATAGAATTACCCCTTGGTTGGTGAGAATGATGATGCAATGTAAATAGCTACTGTGACAAAGTCGTGACAAACTCGCAGCTACCTGCAAAACTGCAGATTCCAGAGAGTCACGGTTTTGTCATACAAAATTGCCGCGTTTGTCACTGTTTTGTCACGGTTTTCTCCTACGCTTTGCAGGTCTTAACTAGGAGTATTTTTCATGCTGACCATTTTTTCTAACCGCCGTGCTTTGATCGTTTTCGCTGCAGTTGCAGCTCTGTCCGGCTGCGCAACGCAATCCAGCCCTGTGTCTGTTGCAGACACGATCGCGGCTAAACCAGAGCTGAGCACGCTGAGCGGTCTGGTCGTTAAAGCCGGTTTGACAGATACGCTCAAGGGCGCTGGTCCATTCACCGTATTCGCGCCTACCAACGCAGCTTTTGCCAAAGTCCCCACCAAAACCATGGATGACCTTGGCAAAGACCCGGCAAAACTCAAAGCAGTTTTGACTTACCACGTGGTACCTGGCAAGGTCATGGCCGCT
>JANPDQ010000236.1:0-7301 GCA_031431575.1 Polaromonas sp. | reverse complement strand
GGCAACCGCCGCGACCGCCGCGATCGGGTCAAAAATCCCAAGCAAGGCGTGCGAATGTCCGACGTCATCACCCGCGATCAATTCGGCATAGTTAAAGTCGTCCCCGGTGTACATTTTGACGCTAGGGGGAAGACGTCTTCGCAGCTCTATTTCCCACTTCGCATCCAACAGCGACACCTTGATCCCTTCGATCCGCTCTGCATTGTCCGCAATGAGATGCGCCACCGTATCCAACGCGCCAGCTATATCGGTAGAGCCCCAATAGCCACGCAATGCAGGGTCAAACATTTCGCCAAGCCAGTGCAAGATCACCGGCTGCGAGACATCGTCAAGCAACCGACCGTAAAGCGCCAGGTAATCGTCAGGGCCTTTGGCTGTGCGCGTCAGCGCGCGGCTGCACATCAAAATGGCACGTCCGCCCTCAGCCTCCACCACTTCAAGCTGTTCGCGATACGCCGCCTCTATCTGGGCCATCGTCGCGTTTGAGCCGAGTGCAAGCTGGTCGGTACCCACGCCGCAAGCCAGGTCGCCGCCAACTGCGGCGGCATGGCGCAAGCTACGTTGAATCAACTCGCGGGCGACTGGCCAGTCCACCCCCATGCCGCGCTGGGCGGTATCCATCGCCTCAGCCACCTTGAAACCGAGCTTGTACAGGTGATCGCGAAAAGCCAGCGTTGTATCCCAATCGACGCGCGGTGAGGCGTCATAGGGATCAACTGTCCCAAACGGATCAATGACTAGATGGGCAGCTGCGTAAACAGTGCGGTTCAACGCAACACCAGCCCCATCAGCAAGTATTGGCTCGGCCTTCATGTTCAAGGTCTTCAAAGTGCCGTCGGCCTGTGGCAATCGAATCTGCATATTTTTCCTTTGGTTCAGGCTGCAATGCGCCCAAGAATGTGATCCGCCGCTTTTTCGGCGACCATGATGGTCGGCGCATTGGTATTGGATGAAGGCAGCGAAGGCATCACAGAGGCATCAACAACCCGCAGACCTTTGAGCCCAATCAACCGCAAGTCGGGCGTGACAACGCTATGCCGATCGCTGGCTGGTCCCATTCGGCAGGTACCGACCGGATGATGGTCGGTCTTGGCATTGGCGCAGGCATAGTCGAACAGCTCAGCGTCAGTAGCGCAGCGCGCGCCGGGCAGCGCCTCGCTTTGCACATAGCGACGCAGCGCAGGCTGGCTCAGGATGTCACGCGCCAGCCGCAAGCCTTTGATGGCCATGCTGCGGTCATGCGGGTCTGACCAGTAGTTCGGGTCAATCAGCGGCGCACTCGCAGGGTCAGCATTGGACAGTCGCACGGTACCGCGTGAACCCGGCCGCAAATATGCGGTGTTGAGCGTTACGCCGCCATTTCGCAGCTTGGCGATACCGGCCTCAATGCCCGAGCCCAGACCAAGGTGAAACTGGATGTCTGGCGAGCGTGCAGTTGCTGACTTGTCTGCATACCAGAATCCACCGGTTTCGAACAGACTGGATGCCACCGGCCCTTTGCCCAACAGCAAATACTGCAAACCAGCCCAGGCTGCGTGGTGCGGTTGGTTGTATTTGTCATAGGTGTGGTCACCAGTGCATTCTGCAATCGCAAACAAGTCCAGGTGGTCCTGCAGGTTGGTCCCCACGCCAGGCCGATCCAGAACGCATTTAACGCCAACCGATTCCAGGTGCTCAGCAGGCCCAATACCGGACTGCATCAGCAGCTTTGGCGAACCTATCGCCCCCGACGACACGATCACCTCGCGCCGTGCGTGGACTGTCTGTACAGTGCGACTGCTACCGCTGACCATTTGCACGCCAACTGCACGTCCACTTTCGACAATCACTTTCAGCGCTTGTGCGTTCAACTGGATGGTGAGGTTGGGGCGCGAGCGGGCTGGGCTGACGAAAGCCGTCGACGCCGAAGAGCGCCTTGCATTTAGTTGCGTGAGCTGGTAATAGCCCAGGCCAGCCTGACTGGACCCGTTGAAATCAGCGTTGAACGGGATGCCGAGTTCTTGTCCGGCCTGGAAGAAAGCCTCGCAGATTGGCAAGGGGCTGATGGGGTTCGACACGCCGAGAAGTCCCCCGTAGCCATGAAATTCGTTGGCGTAGCGCTGGTTGTTCTCAGATCGTTTGAAGTACGGAAGCACATCCTCATAGCGCCACCCGGTAGCACCGCTGCTGCTAGCCCAGTCGTCGTAGTCAGCCGGTACGCCTCGGGTATAAATTTGTGCATTGATGGATGACCCGCCACCGATCACCTTTGCCTGGGTGAAGCGAATAACGCGTCCGTTCAAGTGCTTTTGCGGCACCGTCTGCCAGCCCCATGAACCCCTGCCCTTGGTCATCTTCGCAAAGCCCGCTGGCCAGTGAAAGAACGGATGCGTGTCTGCACCGCCTGCTTCGAGCAGCAGTACGGTAACAGTCGGGTCCGCGCTGAGCCGGTTGGCAAGAACGCAGCCAGCTGAACCGCCGCCGGTAATGATGTAGTCGTAGGTCGTCATGGTTAAAACCGAGGGATAGACAAGGCACCGTCCACATTGATAACCGTGCCTGTTGAAAATGAAAACTGACCGCTGGCAAGAGCAGTGACCGCCTGCGCTACATCCTGCGGAGTTCCCCAGCGTGCCATCGGTACCAAACCGTCGGAAATGCGCTGGTCATAGATATCCGCTACGCCATCTGTCATTGGCGTGCGAATGATGCCAGGGCGCACCTCGAACACGCCGATACCGTGCGGTGCCAAACGCACCGCGAACAGCTTGGTCAACATCGCCAAACCGGCTTTGGACAGGCAATATTCGCCGCGTGCGACCGAGGCCATCTCGGCGCTGACTGACGAGATCGTGACTATGCAGCGTGGCTGTGTACCAGTTGCCAACGGTGTTGCGACCATGTGGCGGGCGACCGCCTGTGTGAAAAAAAACGTACCACGCAAGTTAACGTCCAACACGCTGTCGTACGCGTCTGGAGCGATCTGGAGCAGATCACCACGCTGTGCTGCGGGAACGCCAGCGTTGTTGACCAGGCAGGCGATGGGCCCACCCCAAGCAACCATGTCATCCACCAGTTGCGCATGAAGCCCGATATCCCCAAGGTTGGCTTGCAACAATGTCACGCGAGCACCTTGAGCGGTGATACCAGCAAGGGTGTCAGCAGCGCCTGCGGTATCGATGTCGGTCAAAGCAATATCAAAACCAATAGACGCCAGCTTGATGGCAACGCCCGCACCAATGCCGCGCCGCCCACCGGTGACGACTGCCAGCGGCCGCGTCACTTCAGCACCTCGTGGCGCAAGTGGTGCCCAACACGCAGCGCCTGCGCAGCCACTGTGAGGGCCGGATTCACCGCCGCCGACGACGGAAAAAAGCTTGCGTCAACAACATACAGGTTGTCGTGATCCCAAGCCTTGCACAGCGGGTCAAGTACCGATTGAGCCGGGTCGGTGCCAAAGCGGGCGGTGCCGCATTGGTGCGAAACGACCTCAGTGCCAAACGTGCTGGCCAGAACTATTGGGTAACCGGTGCCGCGCAGAATTCGCTTACAGCGAGCCACCCACCGCCGGTGTGCTGACAAGTTGCTACGATGCCAATGCAAATTAATCGCGCCATCAGCCCGCACCGTGATGCGGCTATCGGGGTGCGGAAGGTCTTCACTCTGAGCGTACCAATCTACGCTGCGCCGCGCTAGCGCTGTACGTACGAACTTCGGGACCATTGCCAGTGGTGAGCGGAGCATAGGCTCGTGTATTTTGCCCAGCAGCTGCAGACTACCCATCGGCTTGCCCTCCGGGCCATCGCCGAAATAAAAGTCATGCACTGCCAGTGTTTTGGGGAATCGTGTGGTGTTGATCTTGAACGGATGTACAGCCATTAACGCGGTGGTGTTGTGTGTCATGTAGTGGCGACCGACGGTGTCGCTGCTGTTCGCAAGGCCGCGTGGATGCTGTGGATTGGCCGACCGCAACATCAGCGCAGCCGAATTGATGGCTCCAGCGCTCAACACAAACAGGTCTGCATGGATGCGGCTTCGAATTCCATCTTTCAGAACCACAGCAGAAACAATTCGTCGACCGCTAAAGTCAGTCAACAATTGCTCAACCAACGCGCCGGTGCGCAATTCGATGTTGCCCGAAGCAAGAGCCGGCCGAATAAGTTTGATCTCGGCGTCGCCTTTCGCGTCAATCTTGCACGGGAAGCCATCGCAGTTTGCGCAGCGCACACAGCGTCCACCCGATCCGCTGTCAATCGCGCAAGGCATCGGGAACGGTTTCAGTCCCTGGGCGCGCAAACGGCGTTCAATTTCGACGAGCAGGGGCTCGTGCTGCACCGCGGCGTGCAAATAACCTGCGCTGCGCGGAGGCTCGGTCGGGTCGATACCCGCCGCGCCTCGCACCCCGAAAATGCGTTCTGCCTCACCATACCAAGGCTCCAGCGCCGAGTAGGCAATTGGCCAGGCAGGCGACATACCCTCGTCGTGAGCAATTGCGTCGAAATCGCGTTCGCGGAAACGAAACATGGCGTTTCCGTAGAACTTGGTATGACCGCCAACAAAATAGTACATGCCTGGTGAGAACGGACGCCCGTCGGCATACCAAGTCTCATCACAGCGGTAGCGCTGATCGCAAAATACGGCCTCTGGGCTCCAGTTCTGAGGCTCTCGCGCGAGCTCTGGCCCGCGTTCCAACACCAACACCTTTGCGCTGCTTCCTGCCAGTTGTAGCGCGACCGAGCCGCCCCCAACGCCGGAGCCAATGATCACGATATCAAAAGTTTCTTGCGGCATGGCACTCAAGCAATGAGCGCTTCGGTCTTGGCATCAAAACACACCAATTTACCCAAGTCAACGAGAAAGCGCGTAGTCTGCCCCGTTTTCAATTGCACATCTGGATCGAGCCTGGCCGTCAACTCCTGGCCTCCGACATCAAGTACCACAAGCGTGTCAGCCCCCGTCGGCTCAATGACTTCGACACGTGCTTCGAAGAATCGCTGATGCGGCCCGGCAACTACGTCTTGTGATGCAAGCGTCACCGCTTCGGCACGAATTCCGACAATGACGTCTTTTCCCATGTAGTCCGAGAGCGCCACAGGCATCAAGCCGATTGGCAAATCGATTTGCAAATGAATCCCATCGTTACCATCGATGTGAAACGCTAGAACTTCACCCCGCGATTCAATGCGCGCTTTCAAGAGATTCATGCGCGGCGAGCCCATAAAGCCGGCGACGAAAGTATTGGCTGGCTTGTTGTAAACCTCATAAGGCGTGCCCAACTGCTGCAACACACCGCCCTTCATAACCGCAATGCGCGTAGCCAGCGTCATGGCCTCGATTTGGTCGTGTGTCACGTAAACGATGGTGGCATTGAGGCGCTGGTGCAGCTTTTTGATCTCGGTACGCATATCAACGCGCAGTTGTGCGTCCAGGTTAGACAGCGGCTCGTCGAGGAGGTAAAGCTGTGGCTCCCGTGCCAGCGCACGACCTATCGCTACCCGTTGGCGTTGCCCTCCAGAAAGCTGGCGCGGCTTGCGATCCAGCAGATGCTCTATTTGCAGCAGCTTAGCCACCGACTGAACGCGTTCGCGGCGCTGGGTCTTGTCAACCTTGCGCATCTCAAGCGGGAATTCGATGTTCTTGGCCACCGTCATGTTTGGATACAGCGCGTAGGACTGGAAAACCATGGAAATGTTGCGATCTGCGGGAGCCACGCCAGTTATGTCGCGGCCTTGCAACCGCATCACACCACCTGAAGGCTCGTCGAGCCCTGCGATGATGTTCATCAAGGTGCTCTTGCCGCAACCGGACGGCCCAACAAGCACCAGAAATTCGCCGTCCTGCAGAGATATGGAAATATCGTGCAGTACCTGCACTGCTCCAAAATTTTTCTTGATATTGATGAGATCGAGGGAAGCCATAGTGATACTTTCTAACCTTTGACAGAGCCGGCCATCAGGCCGCGTACGAAGTACTTACCCGAGAGCAGATACACAATCAGGGTGGGCAGCGCAGCAATGAAGGCGCCGGCGAAATGAACGTTGTATTCCTTGACGCCTGTGCTGCTGCTCACCAGATTGTTCAAAGCCACCGTGAGCGGGTAAGAGCTGAAGTCGCTGAACGACGCGCCGAACAGGAACTCGTTCCAGATGTTGGTGAACTGCCAGATGACCGTGACCACGATGATCGGTGAGCTGTTCGGCAGCAGGATGCGCCCGAGCACCCCAAAGAACCCGGCACCGTCCATGCGCGCTGACCGCACCAGTTCTCCCGGGAAGGCCGCGTAGTAGTTGCGAAAAAACAGTGTCGTGAAGCCTATGCCGTAGACCACGTTGACAAAGATCAGGCCCTTGACTGTGCCGGCAATACCCAAAATACCAAGTGTTTTAGCCATCGGAATCAGCACGATCTGGTACGGGATGAACACTGAAAATAGCATCGCCGCAAACAGCAAATGCGCACCACGAAACTGGTACTGCGTCAGGATGTAGCCGTTCAGCGCGCCAATCAACGTAGAGATCACCACCGCAGGAATCACCAGCAAAAAAGAGTTGACGAAATACGGCCGAAGCCCGGTCGGCTGCACTCCGATTTGCGCGGTGCTCCAGGCGGTTAGCCACGGTGCAATCGTCCATTCAACAGGCAAAGCCATCAGGTTGCCTCCACGAATCTCGTCCAATGGCTTGAGCGAGTTGACAATCATCACGTAGACCGGCAGCAGAAAAACCACCGCCATGACGATCAACAGTGCATACAGCACTATCCGACCAGCGTCGAATCCCTCTGCACGGGACGTAGAAGGACTAGCCATGACGAACCTTTTTCATTTCACTGCGTAAATACGGGAGCACGACCACGCCTACCGCGACCAGCATCAGCACTGAGCTGGCGGCACCAACAGCCATTTCGTTGCGCGTAAACGTGTATTGGTACATGAAGACGGAGGGCAGCCAGGTTGAACGGCCAGGGCCGCCGTTGGTCAGCGCAATCACCAGGTCATAGGATTTGACCGCCATGTGCGCCAAGATGACAAATGAGGACACAAACACGGGCCCCAGTTGTGGAAGGATGATGCGCAAGTAAATCTGCCATGGCTTGGCACCATCCACCCGCGCGGCGTTGATCTGCTCTGAATCTACCCCTCGCAAACCCGCCAGAAACATCGCCATCACGAACCCGGTGGTCTGCCACACGGCGGCGATCACGACGCAATAGATCGCCATCTCGCTGTCCTTGATCCAGTTGAACGAGAAACCAGTCCAGCCCATCAGGTGCACCGAGCGTTCAAGCCCGACGCCCGGATCAAGCAGCCACTTCCACGCTGT
>JANPDQ010000235.1:0-1628 GCA_031431575.1 Polaromonas sp. | reverse complement strand
CAGCGGTTTGCAGCACGGCGGTTGAGTCGGTGTTTTGCAGCAACACGTCAGCGCCACCATTGATCAGCGTTTGCGCAGCTTCGGTTTCTTTTGGAATGTCGAACCAGCTGTTGACCCAAACCACGCGGGTTTTGATTTTCGGGTTGACCGACTGTGCACCCAGCGTGAAGGCGTTGATGTTGCGCAGCACTTCAGGAATAGGAAACGAGCCCACGAAGCCCAGGGTGTTGGTCTTGGTCATCTTGCCGGCAATCATGCCGGCCATGTAGGTATCTTGGTAAAAACGCGAGTCATAAACACGCATGTTGGGCGCTGTTTTGTAGCCGGTGGCGTGCTCAAACTTCACATCCGGGAAGTCTTTGGCCACCTTTAGCATCGGCTCCATGTAGCCAAAGCTGGTGGCAAAAATCACCTTGTTGCCCTGAGTGGCCAAATCGCGAATCACGCGCTCTGCGTCAGCGCCCTCGGGCACGCTTTCAACAAACGTCGTTTTGACTTTGTCGCCCATCTCGGCCTCAACGGCTTTGCGGCCCAGGTCGTGTGCAAACGACCAACCCGCATCGCCGACCGGGCCAACATACACCCAGGCAGCCTTGAACGGCTCGGGCTTTGGTGCAGGCGCAGCTACCGGGGCAGAGGCCGGGGCAGCCACCACAGGCGCTGGAGCTTCCGTTTTACCGCAACCCACGAGGGCCGCTGCGGACAACGCACCGAGCGCTGCTACTTTGAGCAGAGAGCGCTTGTTCAAATCGTTCATCTCTTTTCCTTCTAGTTAAATCAACACAAAATCAAAAATTTTAAATCCTACCCAACCAAAAAAAACCTACCGCCCCGGATAAAACGGTTTACCCAGCGAAGACGGCATGTTAAGCCGAATCCAAGCCGGATTGCTGGAAATAAGCACCAAAACCACGATGGTAGCCAAGTACGGCAGCATGCTCATGAACTGCGACGGTACATCGACGCCCGCGCCTTGCAAAGCCAGCTGCAGCATGGTCACGCCGCCAAACAGATACGCACCAAGCAATAAACGCGCCGCGCGCCAGGTGGCAAACACCGTCAGGGCCAGTGCAATCCAGCCTCGCCCAGAAATCATGCCCTCGGCCCACAGCGGTGCGTACACCACACTGATGTAAGCGCCCCCTAACCCGCACAGCGCGCCGCCCGCCATCACGCAGGCCAAGCGCAGCCACCTGACCGGGTAGCCCAGCGCGTGCGCAGACTCCGGGTTTTCGCCCACGCTGCGCAGCACCAGGCCGGTGCGGGTGCGGCTGAAAAACAATCCGATTGCGATCGTAAAAACCACCGTTAAATACACCATCGGATGCTGCTGGAAAAATGCCGGTCCGACAAACGGCAAATCGCCCAGCAACGGCACGCTGTTCATGCTGCGGCCCTCCAGCGTTTTGCCGATGTAGCCAACCCCGACAAAAGCAGAAAACCCACCGCCAAACAGGCTCACTGCCAGGCCAGTTGCGTACTGGTTGGTGTTGAGCCAGATCACCAGCGCGCCGAACAACCCGGCAGCCAATGCGCCCGCGGCTGCCGCTGCAGCAAACGCCATAACGCTGCTGCCGCTGTGAAAAGCCGCAGCAAAACCCACCACCGCGGCAATCAGCATCATGCCC